>JBPYEF010000285.1:0-4811 GCA_051985875.1 Hyphomicrobiaceae bacterium | reverse complement strand
TGCACATTCCTTTGCCGATCCTCTCAATCCGAGCGCTGCAGCCGCCGCTCGATCAGCTGCGCCAACAGCGTCAGGGGAAAGAGAATAGCAAAGTAGATCAGCGCCACCGTCGTATAGGTTTCGAGCGGTCGGTAGGTGGCGGAGGTTATCAGCTGCCCCTCGTACAGCAGGTCGGCGACGGCTATGGTCGACACCAGCGAGGTGTTTTTCAGCTGAATGATCGATTGGTTGAGGAAGGGCGGTATCATGCGCCGGATCGCCTGCGGCAGGATCACGCGCCGCAGCACCTGCACGTGCGCCATGCCGATCGCCCGCGCCGCGTCCCACTGTCCGCGCTCTATCGAGATTACGCCGCCACGAAATATCTCCGCATAGAACGCCCCGGTATAGAGCGATAGCACCAGCAAGCCCGCGACCACGGCCGGCATGTCGACACCGAGCAGCACCGGGAACGCATAATAGAACCAGATGATCTGCACGAGCAGCGGCGTACAGCGGAACGCCTCGATATAGGCGACCAGCGGCAGGGTCAGCAGCCGCTTCCCGGACAGCCGCAGCAGGCCGACCAGCAAGCCGATGACGAGACCGCAGGCGATGCTGCCGACGGTATAGGCAATGGTGAAGCCGAGCCCTCGCAGCAACAGCCAGCGGTACATCCACAGGAACGAAAAATCCCAGCTGTACCCGGATGCCACGTTGCTGCCCTGCGAACCAAACCGCCTTCGCCGCCCTTGGCCGTCGCCGACGCGGTCAGAAGCCCACCTCGGAGGGGATGTCCTGCGGCATCACCCCGTTCAGCGCCAGCCCGTCGATCATCCACTTGCGGATCTGCGCCGCGCCCCGGTTGTAGTCGGCCCAATTGTCGAGGAAGTCACGCCAGCGCTTGTCGACCTCGTAGCGCACCCCCATGCAGTTCGGCAGCTGCACGAACGGCTCGCGCAGCACGACGTAGGTACCAAGAGCGGGGTTCTTCTTGATCGCCGTCAGCCCGAGGATCACCGCCAAGATGACGCAGTCGGCGCGCCCGGTCTGCACCGCCAGCACGCACTCGTCGCGCGTCTTCAGGCCGATGATCTGCGCGTGCGATGCGAAGTTGCGCGCGGCGAGCTCGTGCACCGAGCCGATGTCCACGGCCACCTTGACCTCGGGCTTGTCGAGATCGCTCCAAGTCTTCGGCTCGAACCCCTTCTTGGCGACGGTTCCGAAGCCGTGCATGAAAACCGGCCGCGAGAAGCCGATCACCAGGGCGCGCTGCGGGGTCGGGTTGAGCGCGAACGCGAGATCGATCTTGCCGCTCTGCAGGTCGAGCACCGAGTTACCGTAGGTCGACTCGAGGTACTCGACCTTGGCATCGAAGCTTGTAGCGATGTCCTTGGCCATGGTCACGGCCATGCCCGTCCATTCGCCCGTGGCAATGTTCTTGTTGAAGTAGGGCGACTCGCCCGGCAGCGCGGCGATGCGCAGCACCTTGCTCTGCTTCACCCGATCGAACGTTGAGTCCGTGGCGGCCTCACCTTGCGCGCTCCTGGTTAGCGCCAACCCGGATGCCGCCGCGATCCCGCCGACCGCCGCCGCCCCGACAATGCGTCTGCTGATTGCCATCTCGCCCACTCCTTGCCTCTGCTCACTCGTAGTGCGCGATGCTGATGTCGCGAACGGCACTCTCGTCGACCTCCACGCCGAGGCCGGGCCCGGTTGGAACCTCGGCCGCGCCATTGGCGATGACGATGGGGGTCTTGAGCAGTTCGGCCCCCATGACCCAGGTCGCGGTGTAGAACTCGGCGCCGAGCGCGATGTTCGGCGTCGCCGCGACCATGTGCAATCCGGCGGCTATGGCGAGCCCGCCCTCGAACATGGTGCCGCCGTACGCCGCGATGCCGGCGGCCTCGGCGATGGCGGCGATCTCGCGCGCTCGCGCGATACCACCCGACTTCATGATCTTGACGCTGACCAGATCGGCGATTTCTCCGCGTACCATGTCGATCGCCTCGGCGGGCGTAAACACGCTCTCGTCCGCCATGATCGGCGTGTCGATGGCCCTGGTGATCGCGGCCATGGCGGCACGCTGCTCGCGCTTCACGGGCTGTTCGATGAATGTCGGCCGGAAGGCCTCGACGTCCTTCAGTCGGCGCACGGCATCCCAGGGATCAAGTCCCTGGTTGTAGTCGACGCGCAGATCGACGCTTGCCGGCAGCTCCTTGCGCAGCAGCGCCAGTCGGCGCAGGTCCTCGGCGTGGGTCGCAAATCCGGTCTTGAGCTTGAAGATGTTCACGCCCTGCTCGACGAGCCGCTGGGCAAAGCGCACATCCGCCTCGAAGTCGGGGTTGGCGAGCGATACGCTGAGCGGCACCCGGGCGCGGTAGTACCCGCCGAGCAGCTGTGCGATCGACACCTTGAGGTGCCGGCCGGCGATGTCCAATAGCGCCATCTCGACCGCAGCCTTGGCCTCGCCGTGCCCGACGAGCGCTGCCTCCGTGCGGCGCATCAATGTTGCGACCTTGAGCGGATCGGCGCCGATGAGAAGCGGGCGCAGGTAGCGGTCGATGCCGCTGGCATTGGCTTCGGCGGTGCCGGTGAACACCGACCAGGGAGCGACCTCGCCCCAGCCCGTGATCGCGGCGTTGGTGTGGATCTTGACAATCGCGCCGGGCAGTGAATGGGCGATATCGCCGACGCCGTGCCGGCGCTGCATCTTGAGCGGCCAACGTATCACATCGACCGCAATACCGGTGATGCGCAGCTCACTCATGACGTGCACCCGACTACGCCGCCAGGCGGCTTGCGGCGGCATGCGACTTTAACTTGCCGCCGGCGATCCATACAATCTGCTTATGGGACGGGAGCGAGGGCAGAGGGAAGGCCATGCCGGGCACCGAAGGGAGACGTACGGTCGCCGTTGTTGGCGCCGGCATCATCGGCGTGTGTACCGCGAGCTTTCTGCTGCGCCGCGGCGAGGACGTGATGCTGATTGAGCGGGGCAATCCCGGCGAGGGCGCATCCTTCGGCAATGCCGGCTGCTTCAACGGCTCCTCGGTCGTACCGATGTCCATGCCGGGAACGCTGCGCAAGGTACCGGGCTGGCTGACCGATCCCCTCGGCCCGCTGGCGATCCGCCTCGGCTACCTGCCGCGCCTGGCGCCGTGGCTCGTGCGCTTCATCAGGGCGGGAACGCACGGCAACGTCGCGCGGCAGGCGCGTGCCCTGCGCAGCCTGTTGCAGCAGGGCATCGAGACGCTGGCGCCGCTCGTTGCCGACGCCGGTGCCCAGCATCTGGTCGAACGGGTGGGTCACCTCTATGTCTACCGCTCGCCGTCGCGCTTTGCAGCCGACGCCCCCGCCTGGCAGCTGCGGCGAGACAACGGCGTCGGCTGGGACGAGTTCGACGCCGACGGCCTGCGCCAGCTCGACCCCAACCTCTCGCGCGACTATGTCAAGGGCGTGCTCGTGCGCGAAAACGGCCATACGACCGATCCGCACGCCCTGGTGCTCAGCCTGGCGCGCGCGTTCGAGCGTGACGGCGGGCGACTCGCGCGCCGCTGCGCGGTCGGCTTCGAAACCAGCAACGGTCGCCTCCTCGGCATCCGCTGTGCGGACGGCGTCCTTCCCGCGAGCGCGGCGGTGGTCGCCGCCGGAATATGGTCGAAGCCGCTGGCGGCCGCCCTAGGCGACCGCATCCCGCTCGAGACCGAGCGCGGCTATCACGTGATGCTGCGCGGAGCGCCGGTGGCACCGCGCATCCCGACCGCAGACGCCGACGGCAAGTTCGTTGTCACGGCCATGCGCCAGGGCGTGCGCGTCGCCGGTACCGTCGAGCTCGCGGGGCTCACGGCCCCGCCCAACTGGGAGCGGGCGCGCAAGCTGCTGCGGCAAGCACAGGCGATGTATCCGGCGCTGCGCGGCGAGCCTGCAGCCGAGCAGATCAGCAACTGGATGGGGCATCGGCCAAGCACCCCCGATTCGCTGCCGGTCATCGGCCGTTCGCGTCAGGTGCGCGATGTCGTCTACGCCTTCGGCCACGGGCACATCGGCATGTCCTGCGCCGCCAACACGGCTAAGGCAGCGGCCGAACTGATCTGCGGGGAACGGCCGGACATCGACGTCACCCCGTTTAGCCCGCGGCGCTTTGCCTGAGCACCTCGCCGCGCGCGCCTTGGCACGCGGCATCACTCCTCGCCCCTGATGACCGAAAGGCTTGGCGTTAGGCACCCCGGGGCGCGCAAGCGGCCGAGCGTGCTGTCGCCAAGCACCGCGCTCTGGACCGGCGGGTAAACGGCCAAGGCTCAGGCGACCCCGTCCTCGTGCAGCTTGGGGAGTTCCGATTGCTCGACGCCGCACAGGGTGGCGAGCAGCTGATCGGTGTGCTCGCCGAGCAGCGGCGGGCGCTCGACCGCCACCGGTGAATCGGACAGCTTGATCGGGCAGCCGGCGGTCTGATAGACGCCGCGCCCTGGATAGTCGACATCGATGATCATCTCACGCGCCTTGAGGTGCGGATCGTTCAGCACCTCGCCCGTGTCCTGGCACGCGCCGCAAGGCACGCCGGCTGCGCCCATGCGGCGCATCACCTCGTGTTTGGACAGTTGCCGCGTCCATGCGGCGATGATGGCATCGAGTGCCTCACGGCTGTCCCAGCGTGCCTGCGGTGTGCGGAAGCGCGGATCCTCCGCGAGCTCGGGCCGGCCGATGACGCCGAGCAGAGCCGGCCACATCTGCGGCTGAGCGTAGATGAAGACGTAGTCGTTGGCACCACCGGGCGCGCAGGGGTAGGTGGTACCCGGCACGGTGGTGCCGAGCTGGTTGCCGGTGCGCGA
>JBPYEF010000284.1:0-8983 GCA_051985875.1 Hyphomicrobiaceae bacterium | reverse complement strand
GTAGGCCGCGATCACCTCTGCATGGCGTTGCAGCTTCATCAGCACGGTCGCTAGGTCGTGGCGGAGGCGAATCTCGGCAGCATCGATGGCGATGGCACGATCCAAAATTTCCATCGCCTCGTGCCAGCGTTCTGCTTTCGTCAGCGCATCGGCTTGTCTGCGCAAGATCTCTACGTCACTCGGACGTAGCGAGTGGGCATGAGCGAAACTCTGCGCGGCCTCCGCGGGATCACATGCAGCCAGCAGCGCATTGCCGAGATTGAAGTGCGCCTCGGCGTCTGCGGGATCTTTGGCCAGCACCTTGCGGTAGCTGGCCAAAGCTTCTTCGTGGCGCTTGAGGGCAAGAAGAATCGTGCCCTGATTTATCAGCGCAGATATGGCATCGGGATCGACCGCCAGGGCCGCCTCCACGCGGCGCAGCGCTACATCCAGGCGTCCCTGCTGCAGGGCGACGATCGCCAGCCTGTGGAGCGCAACGAAATGGCGCGCGTCCTTCGCCAGAACCTGCGCATACGCGCGTTCCGCGTCGGCCAGCAGACCCTGCTGATGCAGCTCCGTCGCGCGCTGCAGCTCTTCAGACGTTGACAGAGGCGCGCCCGCTTGCATCGGCTTTCACCAAGCTGAATGTGAATTACCAAGAAGCGCCAGTTCCTGCCGCACGGCTCGAGCGGCGACTGCCGATCTCGACCATCAGTTCGGCCGCCAAAGTGACGAACTCTTATTTGCCGGTCAATCGTGACAAACCGGGGGAAACGCACGGGCACCGCGGCGCCCCGGCGCATAAGCGGAGGGCATCGGCAAAGGCGCGGCGGCAGCGCGCGCTGAACCCGCCGACGATCCAAAGGCGGTACGGATTGACAAGGGCAGGTGCGGCGACACTGCCTCGATGACGCGAACGGCAGGAGATCGAAAAGCTCTTGCATTGATATTGGCGGGCAAGCTGCAGCACGCCGACATGAGCAAAGTAGCGACCTATCTCGCCGAGCATCCCGACACGGCGGGGCCATTGCACCTGATGCGTGCGGAGCGCGAGCAAGCGGGGGGGCCAAAAAACGCGTGCGCTGCCCACTGGCCCGACATGCAGGGACGTTTGCTCCGTTCAGCCGCCATCTCCTCGGCGGGCACGGGGTTGGGCCTTACAGCTGGGAGTGTGCAGTGTGCCGCCTTTGGCGCCGGGCGATCCCGAGCATTGGCAAGGGTGGAAACGCGTAGCAGGTGCCTGCAGGCCCTCCGTCAAGGGCGGCTGGTCGGCACTCATCGCCCTTTTTCGATGACGCCACGGCACCGGCCGCCTGCTCGCGGGGAGGTCGGCGATCGCAGAGTTCGGCAAAGAGCCGCAGGCCGCCGGTTTGCGCGGTCCGGGCCAGCGTGCCAGGACGCGCCGTACAGGCCGCAGCCGCGGCGGGGCTAGCCAATCTGCCCGCGGTTTGTGCCGTTAAGCGCGCAGGCGAACGCACGCATGCCCGGGCCTCGGTCCTTTGGCCCGGCGCGTTCGCACCTTGGTTTGGCGCGTCTCAATCCAGGCGCGCGTGCACGAAGTCGATGATGCGCTGCATGGCGAGTGGGGCAGCCCGCGAAGAAGGATTGCGGATGAAGCCCTCCGCTTCTCCCTCATAGAGCGCGAGGTCGACCTCCCCGCCGCGTTTTTTGTAGCTCGCCACGAAGCGCTCGAGATCGACCCTGGGATGCACGACGTCATTGCCGCCCTGCACATAGAGCACGGCCGGCATGGCGACGTTCTCGCCGCGATCGAGGATGCCGACCGGATTGCCTTCTTCCATGGCCTCCTCCGTGCCCCAGAAGGCGATGTGCAGTGGGATCACGCGATCGATTTGCTCCGGGTACTTGCCACCCGACGCTTGCAGGCGCTTCGCGTGGTGGAACCGCCGCGGCGGATCGATCACCGGCCAGACCAGCACCACGGCTGCAACCGTGGCTTCGACATCGCCGGCGGTTGCGAGCGGGATCGCGGCATAGCGCTTGTCCCGCGGACGCATGGCCGAGAGCATGGCCTGGTGGCCGCCGCTCGAGATGCCAATCATGCCGACCCGGTCGGCTCGGGCGTTGAATTCGCTAGCCCGCGACTTGAGCCAGCGTATCGCGTAATTGATGTCGGTCAGCGACGCCGGATAGGGCGCGACCGGCGGCATGCGGAAGTCGAGAGCCGCCACGACTACCCCGCTTTTCGCCAGCGCTTCGTTGAACATCACGTCCGACGTGCGGTCCTGGTTGCACCAGGCACCCCCGTGCAGGTCGACGACGAGCGGAAAGGGTCCGCCTCCCTTTGGCCTGAACAGGCGGAGCAGAAGCGGGCCGCTCGCGTGGCTCAGGTATTCGATGTCGTCGACCGTGAACTCGTGCACGGCACGCGTTGCTATCGGCGCGCTGCGTGCGCTGGTGGCGGGCATGAGCGTTTCCTCCGCGACAATTCAGCAATTTTGCCCAGGGGCCGTGGACCCCGGCGTGCCCAGCTTGGCACGCGGGCAGGGATGGGGGAAGAGAAAGGGCTATGCGTGGGTACGCGTTCAGGCCAGCGCCTTCGGCCTGGCAGCGCGTCTGAGGGGCGGCGCGGCTGCGTCGGCGGCGCCGCGTCGGCAGTTGGTCGGCTAATGACGGGACCCGTGTCGGTCTGGTCGCTGTCCGCAGGTCGCCGCCAAGACCGCAAAGCTCGCGCGAGCAAGTCCCTCGGGCAAGTCCCTCAGGCAAGTCCCTCAGGCAAGTCCCTCAAGTATGTCCCTCTGGCGCGCTTAGGCGATCCCGCCGCCGATCATGCGGCATTGGCCAAATGTTATGCGCGGACGTCCAAACGCATGCCGCGTTCTCTGTTGCATAATCCGGGAAACCAGCGAGCCGATCACGCTGTGCGCGTAGGCCGGAGAAGGCAACGACAAGCGTGCCCGGTCGACGTGGATGAAGCTGCACATGCGCGGTGGGCGCCCTCCCGGATCGCGCTGTTTATATGCTGACGAGCATATTACGCGATATTGCCGAGAGTTTACTGCGCGCCTTCGAAATGCCAATGGCTCGCCACGCGCGCTGCCGATTCTCGCGAGACAAAAAAATCGCGGGCCTGCCGCGACATCGGCGCTGCTGCACACGCGGGAAGGGTGACCGATTTGGTCCGCTTCCCCGCCCGCCATCTCTAGGCCTCGACAGGCGTGCCGGGCCGAAAAAGGATAGTTGGGAAATGACCAAGAAGCTGACGGTCGTCGCCAATGATGTTCCCTTCAGCGCATATCCTGGGGAGATACTGCTCGACAGCGCGCTGCATCAAGGTATCAATCTGCCCCACGATTGTCGCGTAGGACAATGTGGAAGCTGCCGTGTTCGCATCTTGGACGGCGACCTGTTGGGTGGTGAAACCACGCAACGGGGCGTGGTGCACGCCTGCCAGGCGCGCGTTTTCTCCAATGTGCGCCTGCGCTATGAAAAAATGCCCGCCGTGCGCAAGATCGCTGGCGAACTGGTGCGCATCGACCGCTTGGCAGCCGATGTGCGCGGCTTGACGATCAGACTGCGGGAACGCGCCAATCACCGCCCGGGACAATACTATCGCGTCAAGTTCCGCGGTTTTCCCAGCCGTTGCTTCAGTCCTACGTGTCCATTCTCGGGCGTCAACGGGAAGCGATTCCTACGGCTGCACGTCAAGATCGTCACCGACGGCAGCGTTAGCTCCAAGCTGGAAACCGATATTCAGCCCGGGCACAAGCTGAGCGTCGAGGGACCGTTCGGCTCAGCGTTCTTCAGACCACGCGAGGGTGGACGCGTTGTCCTGGTGGCCGGTGGCACGGGTTTCGCGCCAATCTGGGCCATTGCCGAGGCGGTGATGCGCACGCAACCCCGACGGCCGATATTTGTCATCGCTGGTGCACGACGACTGAGCTCGCTGTACATGGCTCCTGCGCTCTATCGTCTCGCCGTGCATCCTGCCGCGAACATCATCGCCACGGCCGAGGAGGCGCAGAATGTTTCCAAGATCGTGCGCAGCGGGACCCCGGCCGCGCATTTGCCGGCAATTGCGGCCTCGGACTTGGTTTATGCAGCCGGCTCGCCGAAAATGGTGGAAGCGGTCGGCAGTGCCGCCGCACGCGCCGGCGCGGCATTCTATGCGGACCCGTTCTTCCCAAGCAGCCGGCCGGAGCCGTGGTTGGCCGCGCACGTGGCCAGGCTAGGATTTGACGATCTCAGCGCGCGCTTCTTAGGCTGGTTCGAGAGGCTTCAGACTCAACGCTCGCGGAACATGCGGGACAGCTGGTCGGTGATGGGCTTGAAAAGGTAGCTGAGCATCGTCCGGCTCTTGGACTGCACGAACACCTCGGCCGGCATTCCTGGTACCAGCTGCAGCTTGCCGAGCCGATGCACCTCCTCTGCAGGCAGGGATACTCTCACGTCATAATAGGGATTCGATTGCGCATCGTGCACGAGGTCGGCCGAGACCAGATTGACGACACCGGTGAGCTCAGGCGTGGTGCGCTGGTTGAACGCCGAAAGGCGTACGCGCGCCGGCTGGCCGGCGTGAACCTGATCGACCTTGTCGGGGCTCAGGCGCGCGTCAATCTCTAGTGCGTCGCCTTCGGGGACGATGAGCATGAGTGTCTCGGCGGGAGTAACCACGCCGCCGACGGTGTGCAGGGCGAGCTCTTGCACGATTCCCGCGGTAGGCGCGCGAATGATCGTGCGCTGCAATTGGTCCTCGGCTGCGAGGCGGTGCTCGATCAGTTCACCCTCTTTTGCCTGAGCTTCGTGCAGATCGCGCATCACCTCGGATAGGAAGTTCTGTTCGGCCTGAACGGCTTGCAGCCGCGTCTCGCTGATTTTGGCGCGCGTTTCGGCGATCTGCGAGCCGAGTTTTCCTTCGACGCCATCGAGGTGGGCGGCCTCGCGGCGCAATGCTGTCGCCCGTGGCAGCGTCACCAGCCTTTTTTCGAGCAAGCTCTCGACGCCTTCGAGTTCATTGCTAGCAATCCCAATTTCTTTGCTGTTGGAGTTGCGTTGGGCATCGAGCCCGGCGATCTGCTTTTCAAGCTGGCTGATGCGGCTGTCGGCGAGCTCCTGCTGCCCGCGACGCGCACTGTTGCGGGCTATGAACAAGTCTCGCTCGGAAGCAATCAATCGATCGCGCTCGGCCGCATCCATCTGCGCTGCCGTGTCGGTCGGCCACGCCGGGTCTGATCGACGATCACGCTCGGCGACCAGGCGCGCAATGCGCACCCGGACCTCGTCGAGCTGACGGGCGATGACCTGGACGTTGGTTCGCGCCGACGTTTGGTCGAGCTGCGCAAGCTCCTCACCGGGCGCCACCCGGCTGCCGTTGCGGACGCGGATCCGGGTCACCACGCCGCCGAACGGGTGCTGGACCTTTTTGACGCTTGACTGCACGACCAAGCTGCCGGCGAGGATGACTGCGCCCGACAGCGGTACCACGCCGGCCCACCCAAGCACGATGAGTGTGGTGATCGCCAGCACGCGGCCGCCGCGACGAAGTTCTCGGGCGAACGAGCGTTCGAGACGCTCGCTCATGGGCGCGGATCGCGGCATCGGTTCGTCCGGCAGAGGGCGGAGCCATGTCCGCAGTATGCGGCCGGTCAGCGCCGATGCGCGCTGATAACTTGCTCTGCGCCGCGCCGCTGGCGGGCGCGCCTGCCTCGGGTGCAGTTGACCGCTCGCGGCGGTGAGGGCCCTCCACTTGTCGGGCGCGGGCAGCGGCGGTGGCGTTGCGCGCGCCCATATGGCCTGGCTGTTCATGCCGCTCCCCCCGCCAGCGCTTGCGGGCGCGCAGGCTGCGTGCCGGCCCGAGCTCCCTTGCCGTGTCGCGCGAACCTCGCCAGCACCTCGCCGCGTTGTCCGAAGGCAAGCACCCGTCCCTTATGCAGCACGAGCACCGCATCCAGCGCAGCAAGAGCGTTCACGCGATGCGAGATCACGATCACAATGGCCTTGCGCGCACGCAGAATGCGAATTGCACGCGTCAGGGCGGCCTCGCCTTCGGCGTCGAGGTTGGCGTTGGGTTCATCGAGCACGACCAGAAACGGATTGCGGTATACGGCGCGTGCAAGGCCGATGCGCTGGCGCTGACCCGCCGAGAGCAGCGCTCCACCTTCACCAATGCGCGTGGCATAGCCGTTGGGCAGTGACACGATGAGCTGGTGTGCACCCGCAATCATCGCCGCTTCGAGAATGCGCTCCTCGCTCGCCTCTTGCTCGAAGCGACAGATGTTGTCTGCGACCGTCGCATCGAATAGCGCGCCTTCCTGGGGAAGATAACCGATGTGCCGTCCGAGCTCGTCCGGATGCCATTGGTCGAGGCGGGCACCATCGAGCCGCACGTGACCATGCACCGCCGGCCATACACCGACGATCGCTCTGGCGAGCGAAGACTTGCCGGAGCCGCTCGCTCCCAGCAACGCCAGCCCCGCGCCGGCGGGCAGGCTAAAAGAGACGTTGCAAGCGATCAGGGTCTCCGAACCGGGCGCCGCGACCCCGAGGTCCTGAACGACGAGGCCTCTGGCCGGGCGGGGCAGGGTGATTGCCGGCGGCGACGGTAAGGCGGTGAGCGGGAGCGTGGCAGCGAGGCGTTGCACCGCCTGGCGTGCCGCGTTGAGCTGTTTCCAGGTGCCGAGCACGATCTCGATCGGTGCCAGCGCGCGCCCCATCATGATCGACGAGGCGATCATAATTCCGCCGCTGGCTTGCTCGCTGACGACGAGCGCGGCGCCGATGCCCAGGATCGCCGACTGCAACGTGTAGCGCAGGATCTTCGCAGCTGCCCCGATATTTGCTTCGACGTCGCGGATGTGCGTGCTGTGCGCGATGTGCGCCTCGTTGTGTCGCCGCCACTCGTGCAGGAAGCGGCCGTGCATGCCGAGCGCCTGGATGACCTCGGCATTACGGCGGATCGCTTCGGCAAGCGCGGTGCGCTTGGCGCCGCGCGCGACCGCCGCCGCAGCGGACTTCCGTGATTGCCGCTCGGCTAGGAGCGTCGTCGACACGATCATCCCGGCGCCGGCGGTCGCAGCGCAACCGATGATCGGATGGAAGATGAACAGCGCTATCACGAACAAGGGTATCCAGGGCATATCGAGGAAGGCGGTAGGGCCCATGCCGGAAAGAAACGCCCTAACGAGCTCGAGGTCGCGCAACGGCTGCTGCGCTGCAGCGGCGGTCGCACCCGTGAGCGGCAGGCGGGACATCGCCGCGTAGATCGGCTCTTGCAGGGCGGCGTCGAACAGTGCACCGATGCGGCCGAGCATGCGTGCGCGCAGTGCGTCCAAATAGCCCTGCAGCAGGTATGCAACGAGCACCAGGGCCGACAGCCCGAACAGCGTGGCGAGGTTGCGGCTCGGCAGCACGCGGTCGTAGACCTGCAGCATGTAAATCGAGCCCGACAGGGTCAGCAGATTGATGGCGCCGCTAACCCAGGCGACGCTCAGTACGCGACGGCGGGCATCGCCGAGCGCGATGCCGACTGCATCGGGGGCGGCCGTACCGATGCCACGTCGCGAACCCTGGCAATCCCGCAGCGGCCCATCCGTACGCGCGGAGCCGCGACCCGCTACGCGGCTGGCCCGAGGCGGCTCGCCAATTCGGAGGGGCACGTCAGCTCCAGCGACGCCCGTAGTGAGCGACCCGCCGCCGGCTCGCTAAGCCGATGCGGACAACAATCACTCTCCTGCGGTCGAGGCCGAAGGGGACGAGACCGGATACGTTCAGCCGCCCGGCTTGAGGATCGGCGACGTCGACAGGATCGGCGACGTCGACGCCGGCGCTGCCGGATCCTGGTCTTCGTGCGCTGACGGTATTCTGCCACGGATCTTGCTCGCGAGGACGCGAGGGATTGCCACATGCCGCGGCCGGCCGCGCGGCCGCGGGCAGTGCATTTGCCGTCGCCATGGTTTTGCTCTCTCCCGGTTTATCCCCGCGCAAACCTGCAAGAGTAAAACCATCGATAGAAAATCCGTCGATAATGTGACAACGGTATATGCTTTTGCGTCGACTCTACTCTACCGATATCCGGTCGAGCCGCCACGTATTTTGCGCGTGTTGGCTTGCGACTTATGTTATGGGCCGCTTATTCCAAAAACACTAACGCAGGAAACGATGATCCAAGATTGCTCGTGCCGGCTAACGAAATTTTGCCGCGTTTGAGCGCGATCTTGCTTTTTGGCGGGAGGCACTCTGCCATGGAGCATGAAATCTGGGCATGCAAACCTGGAGCCGCCGGTCGAGCGCTTTGCGCACGCAGGCCACAGCCAATTCGGCGCCGACAATAGCGTACGATCCGGAACGGCGAGGCAGGAGGGCCGGTTGGGTAGCCACCATCAGTATGGCGGCTCCACTGCTAGCAGCAGGGTGCGCAGTTGGTCCGGATTATCGCCGTCCGCCGCCGCCGACGGTCAGCGCGCTCACGCCGACGCCGCTTCCAGCGGCGGGCGAGAAGCGACGCGCCGGTCAGACATTCGTGCAAAGCCTCGACATTCCGCAGAGGTGGTGGGAGCTTTTCCATTGTGCCGAATTGAACGCCCTGGTGGCGCGAGCCATCGATGCCAACCCGGATTTGGACGCCGCACGAGCGGCTGTGCGCATTGCCGTCGCCAATACGCGAGCAGCACAGGGGAGCTTCTTCCCGCAGATCGGCGCCAGCCTGCAATCCTCTTCACAGAAGCCCAGTGCTGCTCAGGCGCAAGCTGCAGGTACCACCACGGCGCCGTATTCGCTGTCGAGCGGACAGCTGACGATATCCTACATGCCGGATGTGTTTGGGCTCAATGCGCGCCAGGTCGAGTCGCTCGCGGCTCAGGCTGAGGCACAGCGGTTCGAGCTCGAGGCCGCGTATCTGACGTTGACTTCCAAGCTGGCGCTGGCGGCGATAGAAGAAGCGTCGCTGCGGGATCAAATCGCGGCGGCGGAGATCAGCATTCGCGTCGGTCGGGATGTGCTCGGGGTGTTGACAAAGCAGCGCGATGCCAAAGAAGCGACGCGCATT
>JBPYEF010000283.1:0-3113 GCA_051985875.1 Hyphomicrobiaceae bacterium | reverse complement strand
TTCCCGAGGCGCGCGGCGGCAAGAAGACGTCAAACCCGGAGTGACCGATGGCTCTGCCACCCGTCGCCGCGTTGGCGGTGTTCATGGGTCTCGTGTTGGTGCTTGCGCTCTATGCCCTGACGGTGAGCGGGCACTTCCCGGCCGAGCATCGCGATCCCTCCCTGCGCACCGGCATCGGCGGGACCGTGCTTTGGGTGACGCTGGCCATCGCCTGCCTGCTCGCGCTCGCGGCCATCGCCGTGGCCTGGCGCAGCTTGCCCTTTTACGCGACGGTGATCGCCGCGGGCGCCATGCTGCTGCTCGCTCCGCTGCTGCTGCGGCCGTTGCCGGACAGCTTTGTCAACGGGCGGCGCGGTTTGATCGTTTTGGCGGCGATCGGCGTGGTGCTGGCGCTGCTCGCCCGCCACGTCATCGCCTGAACGAGGGAGGGGCAACATGACCGGGGATGCCTCCGGGCCCGAGCAGCGCAAGCGCGAGAAGCGCACCATCGGGGAAATCCGCGAGTCCAAGCGCAGCGGCGAAAAGATGGTGTACATGTCGGTGCCCGACTATACGAGCGCCAAATGGGCCGAGATGGCCGGTGTCGACGTCGCCGTGGCTGGAGACAGCCTGGCGATGATCGCGCACGGGCATGCGAGCACGATTCCCGCAACCATGGACATGATGGTGATGCACGCGCAGGCCATCCGCCGCGGCGCGCCCAATACCTTCGTGCTCGGGTGCATGCCCTATCAGAGCTACAATACCATCGAGCGTGCCCTCCTCAATGCAACGCGCTTCATGCAGGAGGCAGCGAGCGATGCCGTCAAGCCGCAGGGCGGCAAATCCCAGGCGCGCATCCTCAAGGCACTGGTCGACGCTGGGATTCCCACCGCGTCGCACATCGGCCTGACGCCGCACACGATCGCGATGTTCGGCGGCTTCAAGATCCAGGGCCGTACGGCGGAAGCAGCGATGAAGATTCTCGAAGATGCGCTGGCCATCGAGGATGCCGGCTGTTTCATGCTGGAGTTCGAAGCCGTGCCCGCCAAGGTGGCGAAGCTGATTTCGGAGCAGTTGAGCATTCCCACCATCGGCATTGGCGCGGGTGTGGGCACCGACGGGCAAATCCTACTCTGTCACGACCTGCTCGGCGTGTTCACGGATTTCAAGCCGAAATTTACCAAACGCTACGCCAAGCTGACCGAGGTCGCCGTGGATGCGATCAAGCGGTACGTTCAGGAGGTGAAGGAGGGATCCTTCCCGGACGACGATCACAGCTATGGCGTCAATCAGATGGAATACGAAAAGTTTGCCGCCATGGTGCAGAAGCGCCGGCAATTGTGAAGCACATCCGCGTGCATTGGGGAACCGCGGCGGCGCGAGGCATTCTCGCGACGGCCTGCTGCGGTGCGTGCCGCTCACCGCAGTCGACGCCGCGCAGCGATGGCTTCCGGCAAAGCCTGTTCGATGCCAGCGCAGATGGCCGGCGATCCAGGGCCAGGTCGAGGACGGCGGTGCGGCCGGGGTCATGGGCAGGGCCGGCATGGCCAGGCCAGCCGGCGGGGCGAACATGAGGCCACGCGTCGCAGCCCGCGCCCATACGCTCACCGAACGCGCCTACACCCGGCTCGAAGAGATGATCGTCACCCTGGCCCTGGTGCCCGGCGCTGTGCTGTCGGAACAGGCTCTGAGCGCAGAGCTCGGCATTGGCCGCACGCCGATTCGGGAGGCCTTGCAGCGCCTCGCCCGCGAGGGGCTCGTGCTCGTGCTGCCGCGCAAGGCGATCATCGTTACGGAAACCGATCCGCGGCGGCAGTTGCTGGTGCTGGAGGTGCGGCGCCTGCTCGAGCGGCTGCTCGCGTGGGCCAGCGCCGAGCGGGCCTCGGCATCCGAGCGCACGCGCTTCGACGACATCGCCAAGGGCATGGAAGCGGCGGCGAAGAGCCGCGACGACCTTGCATTCATGCGCCTTGATCGCGCCCTGAACACCCTGCTCGCGGAGGCATCGCACAATGAATATGCCGCGCGTGCCATGCGTATGCTCAACGGACACTCTCGGCGCTTCTGGTATCTGCACTACCGGCAGGCCGCCGACTTGCCGAAGATGGCGCGGCTGCACGCCGATCAGGCGCGGGCCATCGCCAAAGGCAACACCGCGCGGGCGATGGCCGCTACCGATAGGCTGATCGACTACGTCGAGAACTTCACGCGCGCCACCGTCGACCTTGCGCGCCCGCCGGCGCAGGACTGATTTGCGGACGCCGCGCGGCCTCAGTGCCGCGAATAGCCAGAGTTCCTGTACTCCTCGCCGCAGATGCGATCATCCGCCTGTTTCTGCTCGAGTGTGGTCGCGCCAGCGGGGGGCCGGCCTGCCTCCCGGTCGAGGTGGCGGCCACCGCAGTCCAGCCCCTGGTCGGCCGACGCCGAGCTGGGCGAGTCCTTGAGAGAAGGCAAACGCTCCTGGCGGCCGGCGCAGCCGCCGAGGGCGACCGCCCCCGCGAGCAAGATGGCGACGCTGCGTTTGGCCACGAACCCTCTCCAACCGCACCCGGAGTACGCAAGGAAAAGTGCTAGCCTGATTCGCCGCAGCGACCGAGGTGGCGAGCCCCATTCTCCACCTTTCCGCGTTGGTTGCGCGCGCGGCGGTGCTTTCCCGCGCAGAGTCTCGAAGACCTCCGGTTTTATGCGCTAGCCCGGCATGCGAACGGTCGACCTGAACCCGCCGGCAGCGCCGCCCCAAGGTGTGCGATGCGTGGGATAGCAGCGGTGTTCCGGCGGTCTTTCCGCGCTAAGGCGTAGCTAGCCTTCGACCCACTGCTCGGCGCTGGCGCCGGCGAGCGCCTGGACGCGCGCCTCATCGGCGGCCAGCTCCTGGGCGGGTCCCGAATGCACGATAGCGCCGTTGTCCAGCACGTAGGCATGGTCGGCGATTTCCAGGCTCATGCGCGCATTTTGCTCGACCAGGAGCACGGAAATGCCCTCTTGGCGCATTTGGCCGACGATCTGAAACACCTCGCGCACGACCAGGGGGGCAAGGCCCTGAGAGGGCTCATCGAGGATCAGCAGCCGAGGATTGAGCAGCAGCGCGCGCGCAATCGACAACATCTCCTGCTCGCCACCCGATAGCTGCC
>JBPYEF010000282.1:0-7123 GCA_051985875.1 Hyphomicrobiaceae bacterium | reverse complement strand
CCGCGAGCGATCGCTCTCCCACTTTGGCGCGCAAGGCTGCGCTGGTCGTCGCCGAGCCAGGGCTCCTGCTGTCGCGCTTTCGCTCCCTGATCGCCGCTTTGAAGACGGTCGCCGATGCCCTCATCGTCATCACCAGCCCGTCTCCGCAGCGCGGCGAGCTCGAGTCGCTGGGAGTGCGGGTAATCGATTTCGAGTTCGCGGACGGGGCGCGCAATCCCTTGCATCATGCGGCCGCCGCCTGGGCGCTGGCACGCATATTTGAAGCGGAACGTTGCCATCTCGTGCACTTGATTGCCGAGCGGCCCATCACCCTCGGCGCCTTTGCGCTCAAGCTGGTCACGGTCCCGTACGTCGTGCTGCACGCGACCGGAGAGGGTGGCATCGACCGCAGCGCGCGGCGTAGGTGGCAGTTCGCGCGCGCGGCAAGCGTGCGCCTGTTCGCGGCCACGGTGCGCCGCCCGTCGTCGTATCTGCTGGTGGAAAACCCCGACGAGCTAGCGCTGCTGCGGGCGGCGGGCGCCGATCCCGGGCCGCGCTTTGCCATCTTGGGCGGCGGCGGCGTCGATCCGCAGGCATTCTCGCCCCTGGCGCCGCCCGACAACGCGGTCCCCGTCGCCGCCTACGTCGGCCCGCTCGCGAGGTCGCACGGCGTTGACGTGCTCTTGGATGCCTACGACCGGGTCGTGGCACAGGGTGGACGCCTGCGTCTGGAACTCTGCGGCAGCCCCGGGGGTGATGCCGCGGACGCCATAGCCGCGTCGACGGTCAGCAGCTGGTGTGGGCAACGCGGCGCGCGCTTGCGCGGGGCCGATGCCGGCGTTGCCTTGTGGCGCAGCGCCGATTTTCTCGTGCTGCCACGCCGCAGCGGTGGGGCCGTGTGCCGGGCACTGCTGGAGGCGGCGGCTTGCGCGCGCCCCATCATCGCCTGCGACTTGCCAGGCGCGCGCTACTTCTTGCGTCATGGCGTCGAGGGGCTGCTCGTGGCGCCGGGAAGCGTTGCGGCACTGGCCGAGGCCATGCACCGGCTGGCCGAGGACGGCGAGTTGCGCGTGCGCTTGGGCGAGGCGGCACGCTTGCGGCTGCTGCACGGCTTCACCGAGGCGCACGTCGTGCACGTGTTGCGGGCGAGCTACCAATCGCTGCTCGGCCGCGCCGGCCTATAGGGCTCCTCCCCGCGCCAGACGCTCGAGCTCGAGCAGCAGCAGGCTGGCGACCAACAGCGCCGCGACCAGTGCCAGCACGGGGAAGCGCACCGAGGGCAGCGCCAGCGCGAGAAGTGCGAGATTGGCGACGCCGACCCGGCGCACGACCGCGGCGGGACTCGCCCCGGCGAGCACTGCACGCTGATAGAAGTGCTCGCGGTGCGGCTCCCAGGGCTTGTTGCCCTGCAGGCCGCGCTTGGCGAGCGTCGCGCTGGCGTCGAGAAGGAAATAGAGGGGCAGGATCAACGCCGCGGACCAGTACCCGTGCAGGGCCAAATCGAGCATCAGCCAACCGAGCAGGAAGCCGAGCGGGATCGAGCCCGCGTCGCCCATGAACACCTTGGCCGGGTGCCAATTCCAAGCCAGATAGCCCGCGCTCGCCGCGGCGATGATGAGCGCCAGCCGCCAGAGCGGTCCATCGAGGCCGAGAGCGCCGAGCAGCAGGAGATAGCCGGCGGCAATGGCAACCGCCTCGCTGCCGGCAAGGCCGTCAATTCCGTCCATGAAATTGAACAAATTGATGAACCAGACCCAGCCTAGTCCGAGCACCAGGCGTTCAATCGCTAGCGGAGCGCTGGCCACGACGCGTGCGCTATCCGGCAGCAGCGCCAGGCACAGCGCAATGGCCAGGCCCTGGGCGCCCAGGCGGATCACGGGCGACAGCGAGTGGCGATCGTCGATCCACGACAGGACGGCGAGGCCCGCGAAGCAGCCGAGCAGGGGGACGTGCGCTCCGGCGGCTTCCCACGCCGACAGTGGCCACAGGAGAAGGGCCGTTGCCACAATCGCCAGGCCCGCTCCGACCGGAACGGGCACGCGGTGCATACTGCGCGCGTTCGGCCTGTCGAGTTGGCGTGTTCCCGCCATGGCCCGCGCATAGAGACCGATCAGCAGCCAGCTGAGAAGAGCGGCAAGCGCCGCCAGCGCTGTGGCATTGCCAATCGGCCGCATTTTAAGGGCTCTGCCTGGGCCGTACGTCGCTGTGGTGGGCAATTGCCGGCCAGGCACAGCCGGCGATCGTCTCGGCGAGCGCGTGGATGGTCATGCCCTCCAGGGGCAGCCGGCGACGGCGGCCCAGCTCGCTCAGGCGTGCTTCGCGGGGAACGACGGCCACTTCCATGGCGTCGGCGACAACGGCGATGTGCATGTACGCCACATCTTCCCCGCCGACCTCAACGCGCAGCGATGAGGGCGGTGCGCCGGTCGGCGATGCTGCATCGATTTCGGCCGCCTCAGGGACGATGCGCGCACCGGCTACTGCCAGGGCGCCGTTGGTCGCCTTCAGCGCCGAGTCCATCATGATATTGTCCTCTCCCGGCTGCCAAGCCGGAGCGCGTGCTGCATCGAGCCGCTGCTTGGCGCCGAGCGCGGTTGCCGGCCGCAGGCACTCGAGGAGCAGCGTTGTGAGCTGCTGTGGGCTCAGTCCCGCGGCGGTTCGTTCGGCGCTGGCGTTGATCGCCGTGTGTTCCGCGCCATGTGCCCTGACGCTGGCCTGTAGTCTGCCCTCGGCCGTCAGCTCGAGTCGTAGCCAGGCTACGCTGTTGCCGGCGAGCAGCAGACGCCGATAGGCGCCGTAACCCCGTTGCCTGTAGCTCCAGTCCGCGGCGTGCGATTCGCCGAGGGCGAGCCCATCGCGAGCAAGGAATGCATTGAGGCTGGCGGCGGCAGTCTCGACCATGGGCGCGAGCAGCGCCCACTGCTCGGCGAGGCTTGGCTGGTCAGGGCGCGTCCCTTCCGAGGGGGGCGCTCCAGCGCCGCTCACGGCGGTATCCGGCACGCCCAGCGTGCGCAAGGCCTTGGCGCTGCGGCCGAAGAACGGGGGGCCGCGGCGCAGGAAGCCGAGATCGCGCACGATCAAGCTGCCGCCGGCACCGATTAGGATGCCGCTGAGAATCAATAACCAGGCGCTGGTCATTGGCGCGCCCTAGGCGTTCGCGCGCGCGGCAAATCGCCGACGTTCTAAGGCAACATGTACGCGCCAGATCCGCTTGCACCAGGGCATTACGCGACCTGTTGCCGGGCCCGGCGTGTAGAGCGTGAATCGGCCGCTGGACTTGCTGCCGACCTTCTCGTCCCTGTACTGGCAATTTACTTGGCCCATGTACCGGTCCCGCATTGCAGTGGCCTCACATGTACTGGCCCCATGTACTGGTTTTATGTATCGGTCTTATGCACTTGTCTTTTGTACTTGCCTTTTGTACTTGTTCTATGTACTGGCCCCCGTGTACTACGATGTTTTGGCCCTTCCTCCGGGCGCAGGCAGCTGCCCCCCTTTGCCGCCGCACCGCGCGCACCCCAAAGCATCAGCGCCGATTGCACAGGGTCTTCTGATTGGCCGAACGGAGCAGCGCATACTCGGCCGTGGCCGGCGCCTTGACAAGGTGGGATGGGCCACCCCCGCGGCGAACGGGGTGCGTTCCACAGCGCGTTTCACCGCGCGTTGCGCGCAGGACGCAGGTGTGGCGTGTTGGCCGCAACGGTAGGCACCGGCAGTCTTGAACTCGTCCTTCCGAACCCCATATGGTCCACTGGAACATGGTCCAGCGCCCGTCGGGGCTGGGCGGCGGAAGCCGGAGTAGGGGTCCGCATCGTCGGGGTGTTCCTTGGACGGATTGCCGCATTCAAGGCCGCTTCACAGGAGGGCTTTGCGATGTCGCGAGTTTCGCTGCTGTCGAGCCCGCTGCTACTGGGCTTCGATGAAATGGAGCGGTTAATCGACCGCGTCGGCAAAACCGGTGCCGACGGGTACCCTCCCTATAACATCGAGCGGATTGCCGGGAACGGCGCAGAACGGCTGCGCATCGTATTGGCGGTCGCCGGGTTCCGGCGCGATCAGCTCGAGGTCACGCTCGAGGACAACCAACTGACGGTGCGCGGGCGGCAGGAGGACGACAAAGAGCGCGAGTTTATCCACCGGGGCATCGCCGCGCGCCAGTTCAGCCGCACGTTCGTGCTGGCGGAGGGTATCGAGGTCATGAGCGCGGATCTCAACGATGGACTGCTGACGATCGACCTGGTGCGGCGCGAGCCCGATCGCCTGGTGCGCAAGATCGAGATCGGCGCGGCGGGCGGGTGAGCCTGCGCCGATGCAAGCGGCAACCCGCAGTGCCGGCCGGGCGTTGTGTGTGTAGCGGCCGGCATACGTTGCAGCCCTGGACACGGGCGAATCGGCCTACAAGGCACTGCCAAGGAGTGGACGCATCGTGGAAAACAACAGTGCCAAATCCGGGGCCCGCAAGGCCCGCGCACATCCGCCCCCTGTGATGAGCATGACCGATCTCGCCAGCCTCGGTGGCGGCAAGATCGCCTACATCAAGGTGCTCACCTCGGCGGAGGCGCGTCGCATGTTTCCGGCCGTCGAGGGCATCCCCTCGGGCATTAGTCTCTACGCGCTGCATGCGGCGGACGGCACGCCGATCGCCCTGACCGACAGTCACGAAGCCGCCGTCGGCCATGCGATGGGCGACGAGCTCGAGATTGCCAGCCTGCACTAGGACCACGCACTAGGACCAGGCGCTGGGAAGAACGCTCGGAAATATTTAGGATATGTTGCGACGCCCCGGCCACGCCCGGGGCGTCGTGCTGCGAGGATGCGGACAATCGCGTAGCCGCAACGCGTAGCTGCAACGCGGCCTGGCGGCAGGCGCCGATTGCCGGCACCGTCCCGGCCATACTATCGTGGACGTGGACCGCAGCCTGAGGTGCTGAGGTGCCCCGCCCTGATCGCTGACTTTCCCTCCCCCGGTGGCCGCGCACGCGGAGAGCAACAGGAGGCATGCCAGATGGTTGCCATAGCCGTTCTCGACGATTACCAGAACGTCGCACTGCGGATGGCCGACTGGTCGCGCCTGCAGCAGGCGCATCGCGTCGTCGTCTTCAACGAGCATCTGACCGACCTCGACGCCGTGGCGCATGCACTAGCACCATTCGACGTCGTCGGCATCATGCGCGAGCGGACGGCCTTTCCGCGCCCCCTGTTCGCGCGCTTGCCAAAGCTGCGGCTGCTGGTGACGACGGGAAAACGCAATGCCTCCGTGGATATCGCGGCGGCCAGCGAGCACAATGTCGTCGTATGCGGTACCAGTGGCGGGCGCACGGCAACGGCGGAACTGGCGATCGCCCTCATGCTCGCGCTTGCTCGACACCTGCGCCAGGAGTTTCAGGCCATGCGCGCCGGCGGCGGATGGCAGACGACGCTCGGTTTCGATCTCGAGGGACGTACGCTCGGCATCATCGGGATCGGCACGCTTGGCAGCAAGGTGGCGCGCATCGGTCAGGCGATCGGGATGCGTGCAATCGCCTGGAGTGAAAACTTGACCGCTGCGCGCGCCGCCGAGCACGGCGTCGAGCGCGTGGAGAAGGACGATCTGCTGCGCCGCGCGGACGTGATCAGCATCCACACCGTCCTCTCAGGGCGCACCCGCGGCCTGATCGGTGCCCGCGAACTAAGCCTGATGAAGCCCTCGGCGTTCCTAATCAACACCTCACGCGGTCCGATCGTCGAGGAAGCCGCGCTGCTCGCGGCGTTGCGCCAGGGACAAATCGCTGGTTACGGTGCCGATACGTTCGATGTCGAGCCGCTTCCCGCCGACCACCCGCTGCGCTCCGAGCCACGTGCGCTGTTGACCCCGCACCTCGGCTATGTGACCGAAGAAACCTACCGCACGTTCTATCCGGGGATGGTTGCCGCGATCGAGGCCTGGCTGGACGGCAAGCCGATTGGCAAGATCAGCTAGGCGAGCGGCGACTGCTACTCGGCGTCCGCGATACCTTCCAGCACTTCGGTGTTGCAGCGTAACCGCGGGCCGGTGCGTGTGATGCCACCCATCTCCTCGAGCATCGCCAGCGCAATGTTGACCTTCGGCCGGCTGGCGCCAATCAACAGCGCGAGCTCGCCCTGCGACATGCCAAGGTCGAGTGGTACGCTGTCGCCGCGGGCGGCCGGCGATTGCAGCCGCAGGGCCGACAACAGCAGCCTGGCAAGCCGCACCTCGATACGATGCAGGGCGATGGCTTCGAGCCGCTGGTCGGTTTCGCGCAGGCGCAGACACAAAAAGTGGATCGCCGCCATCGCCACCTTGGGATTGTTCTCGATTGCCTCGAGCAGCGCCCGCTGGGGCAGCGCGAGCGCCTGCACGCGCGTCATCGCCGTTGCGCCCGCGGTGCGCTCGCCGCCATCGAGCGCCGCGATCTCCCCGAAGATGCTCCCCGGCCCGGCATGGGCGAAGGAAAGTTCGCGCCCGTCGCTCGAGAGGATCGACAACCGGATGCGGCCTTCGAGGACAAGGTAGATGTCGCGCCCGGCGTCCCCGCGCGAGAAGATCATCTGCTCGGGGAGGAATTGCACGCGCCGCATACGGCCGGCAATCGCCGCGCGGTCGGCCTCGCTCAAGGGGCCGAACAGGCTGGTCCGTCCGAGCAGGTTTACGGCGTGCGCGTCCATGGGGCGGCCTCAGTGATCGGGTGCGGCTGCCGCCATCATGCATGCGCCGCACGGTGCCTGTCGAGACGGCTCCTGGTTGGCGTTAACGGCCGGTTTGCGCCGGACCGTCACGGCGCCCCGTGCGCGGCGTGCACCGCCGGTGTGCGCAACCACACCAGTCGCGCGCACCACCGGTTCCCCCCTTGGTCGCCCTCGCTGCGCGCCTGGCTCGCGCTCGCAGGATCGGGAAGCATGCGGGCGAGGCCGGTCGCGTTCAGGAGAGCGGCGGCCGCGCCCACCACGGCGACTGCAAGCATGATATTGACAATGCGCATGGTTTCCTCCGCAAAACTCCATCAGCGGTTCTCCCGCGCGGCCACTGTCGCCGAAGCCGCCGCTGCCGGCTGTTTCCGCGGGAACACGCGTCGCATGCGCAGCAAAAGAAGCCGGGTACCGACCTCACGCCCGAGGTGCCGGCAAGGACGCCGGCAAGGGCTGG
>JBPYEF010000281.1:0-10151 GCA_051985875.1 Hyphomicrobiaceae bacterium | reverse complement strand
CGAGCACGCTGCGGCCAGGACCGTAGATTCCGGCGAGGCGGAACACCTGCACCCGCTTTCCCGTCTCCTGGGCAAAGGCCCGCCACTGGTGCTCGGCGTGCAGTCGACGCAGGCTGCGTTCGGAGATCGGGTGCGGCGTCGCCGTCTCGTCGACCCAGCGGCCCTGACAGTCGCCGTACACGCCGATGCTCGACAGATAGCCGATCCAGGCAAGGTCGCTGAGCGCGGCCACGTCGTCGCGGTGATGGCGCAGTACGGCGTCGCCCTCGAGATCGGGCGGGATGCTGACCAGCATGTGCGTGGTGCCTGCAAGCAGCGGACGCACGTCTGGCGCGGCGGCATCGCCGCGAAACAGGGCGAGCTCGGCCCCTGGCAACGGTTCGGCGGCGGTACGCGTGCCGGCGATGCTCAGGTCGACAGGGCTCAACTGGCGCGCCAGCGCCTGCGCGGCGTAGCCGTAGCCGAAACAGAACAATCGCTTCACGCTGCGACACCCCATTCCTGGCGCACATCAGCGTCGCGCTCGCCAGACGCATGCGCGCACTTGAGGCGCTGCCATGCCGCGCTCGGCAGCAGTCGCCGCAGCGCCCACACGGCCATCGCACGCACCAGCGGCGAGGGATCAAGGAGCAACGATTCGACCAGCGAAGCCAAGGCCGAATCCCCGGAGTTGCCCGCGGCGATCAATGCGTTGCGAATGAGCCGGTCGCGCCCGGTGCGCCGTATGGGGGTGCCGGCAAAGCGGGCGCGAAACTGCTGGTCGTCGAGGCTCAGCAACTCGGCGAGCGGCGGGCACTGCGCAGCGCTGTGTGCGGCAATTCTGCGCTCGCGCGCAGCGGCGGCGAACTTGTTCCAGGGACAGACCGCGAGACAATCATCGCACCCGAACACGCGGTTGCCGATCGCCGCGCGCAGTTCGGCGGGGATGTGCCCCCTGTGCTCGATGGTCAGATAGGCAATGCAGCGGCGAGCATCGAGCTGATAGGGCGCCGGAAAGGCGCGCGTTGGACAGACGTCGAGACAGTTGCGGCAGCTGCCGCAGTGGTCGCGTTCGGCCGCGTCCGCCTCGAGCTCGGCGGTCGTCAGAAGGGCGCCGAGGAACAGCCAGGAGCCGAAGCTGCGCGACACGAGATTGGTGTGCTTGCCCTGCCAACCGAGGCCGGCGGCTTCGGCGAGCGGCTTTTCCATCAGCGGCGCCGTGTCGACGAAGATCTTGACCTCGGCCGATGGCGGCAGGCTCGCCGCCACGCGGCGCAGGGCGGACTTGATGACGCGGTGGTAGTCCCTGCTTTGGGCATAGCAGGAGATGGCGCCCCGGCTTGGCTCGGAGAGCACCGCGAGCGGGTCGCGCGCGGGCGCGTAGTTCATCGCCAGCATGACGATCGAGCGGACGCTCGGCCACAGGCTGAGCGGATGGCGCCGACGCGCGGCGGTCGTCTCCATCCACTGCATGTCCCCGTGGCGCCCTTGCCGCAGGAATTCGGCGAGCCTTTCCCCCATCACCGGGCCGATGCGCGATGGTGAGGTGACCCGCGCGGCGTCGAACCCCGCCGCTCGCGCGGCGGCCAGCACTCGTTCCTTGAGGCCGTCGCTCACCGGGCAATAATAGCCGTGCCGCGGAGGTGGAAGAAGCAGGAAACGCGGTGCAAGGGCTCAGCGGGCCCGCGTCAGAGCGCGTGCGCGGCCGATGCCGTCAGCACCGAGTAGATCGCGGCGCGGTCCTGCGAGGCGCGCAGCCGCTCGATGGTCGAGGGCTCGCGCAGCAGACGCGAGATGCGTGCGAGCGCCTTGAGGTGGTCGGCGCCGGCGTGTTCGGGCGCGAGCAGGAGGAAGATCAGGTCGACCGCTTCACCGTCGAGGGAATCGAACCCGATCGGTTCACTGAGGCGCGCGAACAGGCTGACGATCTTGTGCAGCTCCGGAACCCGGCCGTGCGGGATGGCGATGCCGCGGCCGACGCCGGTCGAGCCGAGGTTTTCGCGCTGGAGCAGCGTATCGTAGATGGTGCGCTCGGCGACGCCCGTCAGGACCGCGGCCCTTTGTGCCAGCTCGTGCAGCGCCTGCTTCTTGTTCTTGGCCTTCAGCGCAGGAAAGATCGCATCCGGCGAGATCAGATCACCGAGGTCCATGTCCGTCTCGTAAACCCCTCATCGCCCCCGTTGTCCGAGTGATCCTCGGGTCGCGCGATATTACAGCGGCTCTCGGCTCTTGCCCCGTCGGATCTTGCCCCGTCGGCTCTTGCCCCGTCGGATCTCGCCAGCGCGCCGCCGCGCCTGCAGGGCTAGTCTCGCCCTCTCGTCCGGCGAGGTCCAAGCGCAGATGGCGCGAAACAAACGCGCTCAGTTCCCCCTGATGATCGGATATCCCCCGTGGATATCATGCACGCGATGCTCGATTCGCAAGGCGACTCTCGCGCCCCTTCGCACCCTCGGCCGATCGTTTCCCGCTACAGACGCCCTTCGAGGCAACGTCCCGGCCGCGGGCAAAGGCTCGAGGGGCAAACGCTAGAAGTCCCCGCGCCGCTCGCGCGGGTCGCAAACGCGCGCGGACCGTAGATGAGCAGTCCTGGCCTGTCAAATTGTCAGGCAGGCCCGGCCGTCCGGTCCCGCAAACGCCTGCTGCAAGGCCTGGTTCGCCGGCGTTGCGGCGGGGCCACGGCAGGCGATCGCGGTGACGCCCCGCCAGCCTCTTCGCGTTTTGCGGTTCGCCCGGGACTCCCCGGATTTGCTGCCGCAAGCGGCTAGGGCCCGCCCAGGCGCGCCGCCATCTGCTTCTTGCGCCGGCGCTGTACCGAGGAGGGAATGCGCAACGCCTCGCGGTATTTGGCCACTGTGCGGCGGGCGATATCGATGCCATCCCGCTGCAGGAACTCGACGATCTTGTCGTCGGATAGCACGGCGCTCGCCGCCTCGGCGTCGATCAACTGGCGGATGCGATGGCGCACGGATTCCGAGGAGTACGCCTCGGCGCCGACCGAGGAGGCGATCGCCGAGGTGAAGAAGTACTTGAGCTCGAAAACCCCTCGCGGCGTGGCCATGTATTTGTTGGAGGTGACCCTGCTGACGGTCGATTCGTGCATCTGGATGGCATCGGCCACCGTCTTGAGGTTGATCGGCTTCAGGTGCGCAATACCGTAGCTCAAAAACGCGTCCTGCTGGCGCACGATCTCCTCGGCGACGCGCAGTATCGTACGCGCGCGCTGATCCAGGCTCTTGACCAGCCATGTCGCGCTTTGCAGGCACTCGTTCAGGTAGCCCTTGTCCCTTTCCGAGCAGCGCGTCTTGGAGACGGTAGCATAGTAGCTGCGATTGATCAGTATACGGGGCAGTGTGTCGCTGTTGAGCTCGACTAGCCAGCTGCCGTCGTGCGCCGGGCGCACCAGTACGTCCGGAAGCACAAGCTGCAGCTGTACGCTGCCGAATTTCAAGCCGGGCTTGGGATTGAGGCTCTTGATTTCCGCGATCATCTCGTTGAGCTCTTCGGCGTCGACGCCGACCGCGCGTTTCAGCGCCGCAAGGTTGTGGCTGGCGAGCATGTCGAGGTTGTCGAGCACCCTGGCGATCTGCGGATCGTAGCGGTTGCACTCGCGCAGCTGCAGGGCCAAGCACTCCGCAAGGTTGCGCGCAAGCACGCCCGGTGGGTCGAAGGTCTGCACGAGTGCGAGCACCTTCTCGATCAGGCTTTCGGGGGCCCCGAGCCTGGTGGCAAGCTCGCCGAGATCGCCGCGCAGGTAGCCGCCTTCGTCGACCATATGGATCAGATGCGCGCCGATCAGCCGCTCCGCCGGATCGGTAATGGCGACGTTGAGCTGCTCGAGCAGGTGGTCGGCGAGCGTCGTCCCCGCCGCGACCATCTCCTCAAGGCTCGCCTCGTCGTTGCCGTGGGAGGCGCGATTGTGCGGGCGCAGCGCTGCCCAGCCCGAAAGCTCGGGCCCGGCGCCGCGCGCGCCCGCGTCTGCGCGCGTGGCATCGATGGGATCGCTGGCATCGAGGGCGTGTTCGCGCCGCTCGGCACGCACGTCCTCCGCGGCCTCCGGCCCTTGCGTGCCGCGGCGCGCCTCGCTGCCGGCCTCCGCCTCGTCCCGCTCAAGCAACGGGTTGCTTTCCAGTTCCGCCTCGACGAAGGAGCTGAGCTCGACATTCGACAGCTGCAGCAGCCGAATCGCCTGCTGCAGCTGGGGTGTCATCACCAGCTGCTGGCCTTGCCTCAGTTCTAGTTTCGTCACCAGCGCCATTGCAGCCCCGATCGTCACCCGGATCGTCGCCAGGACACGTCACGGGGTCAAGGTATAAGGACGCCGCATTAACCGAACATGTCCCCGAGGTAGACCCGGCGAACATCTTCATTGGCTATAATTTCTTGAGGATTACCGTGGGTCAGCACTTGGCCGTCGTAGATGATGTAAGCCCGATCGACCAGGCTCAGGGTCTCGCGCACGTTGTGGTCCGTGATCAGTACGCCGATGCCGCGCGCGGTCAGCTGTCGGACCAGCTGCTGGATGTCCCCGACCGCCAGCGGATCGATGCCCGCGAACGGCTCGTCGAGCAGCATGAACGAGGGTCGGCTCGCCAGCGCGCGGGCGATTTCGCAGCGTCGCCGCTCGCCGCCCGACAGCGCCAGCGAGGGAGACCTGCGCAGCCGCGTGATATTGAATTCCTCGAGCAGGCTGTCGAGTTGCTCCCGGCGGCGGCGGCGGTTGTGTTCGACCAGTTCGAGCACGGCCATGATGTTCTGTTCGACCGTTAGCCCACGAAAAATCGAGGCTTCCTGGGGCAAATAACCGATGCCGAGGCGGGCCCGGCGGTACATCGGCAGATGCGTCACATTGCGCCCATCGAGGGTGATCTTGCCGGCATCGGCGGGCACCAGTCCCGTGATCATGTAGAACACGGTGGTCTTGCCGGCGCCGTTTGGCCCGAGGAGGCCGACCGCCTCCCCCCTGCCGGTCGCCAGGGTTACGTCCTTGACGACGGTGCGGCTGCGGTAGCTCTTGCGCACGCGCACGGCCGTCAGCCAGCCCTGTCCCCCGTAATCGGCATCTTCCCGCCGCAGCTCCAGCGCCCGGCCATTGCGGCCGTTCGGGCGCGCTGCACGCGCCGGCCGCCCCGCGCGCGCGTTGCCGGCCCGAGACGAACCGAAGGAGAAGAGCCTCATGGCACTCAATCGCCTCTGAGCACCGGGCTTGCGCTGCTGCTCGGCTCCCAGCCGTCGTGTTGGACCGCGGGCCCGCGCTCGGCCTCCGCACCGCTTTGCCGGGCCTTCTCCAGCGCCTTGGCCTTCTCTTGTTCGTGGGTTTTCTCTTGCGCCCTGTCCTGGGCTTCCTTGGGGTAGAACAGCACGCACTGCTTGCCCGGTGGACAGGCGTGCTGCGCGGCATCGGGTGCCTGCGCCACCGGCTCAAAGCGGGGCGGAGAGGGGGAGACGGCCGGCGCCGAAGCCGGCTCGTTTTCGAGCTCGAAGCGGTACATGCCCGTTGTCAGATCGATCTTCAGGCGCGGGCCCTGCGCCACGTCCTTGCCGTGCGAGACGACGACGTGGTCGCCCATCAGCACGGTGTTGGCCTTGAGGTCGAAGGTCGCCCAATCTCCCGTCGCGGTCTGGCCGTCCTTGGATTTCACCAGCACCTGCTCTCTGGCCTCGACGCGCGTCAGCTGCGCGGGTGCCCCGTCGGCCGCATCGCTCAAGCCGGTCTGGCCGGAGTAGAACGCGGTCATCGCCACGGTGCGGAGCAGGAAGTCGCCCTGCTGGGATTTGACGTTGCCGCGGAAAATCGCCTGCTTGACGCCGTCGTAGACATCGAGCGTGTCGGCCTCGATGTCGATCGGCGCGCTGGGATCGGTCTTGAACGTGCCGAGCACGTTGCCCGGCACGGCCGCGGCCGCGGCCGCGGTGGCGGCCTTGCCCTTCGTTGTGCTGGGCGCCGGCTGGGTCTGGTAGAAGGTTGCGGCAATGCGGCCCGCCAGCTGCCCACCTTCGGCCGGGGTATCAAGGCGGCTTTTGCCGGCCTTGCGGTCGATGAACAGCCGCTGCCCCTGCAGGACGTTGCGTTGCTGGTTGATCAGGACATTGCCGGTAAACAGCGCCGTATCCGCCTTGGCGTCGAAATCGGCAGCATCGCTGGTAATGCGCCGGTCGGTGCCGATCGTCACAACGCTGCCGCTCGTCGCCACCAGCCGTGAGAGGTGGCCCTGCTCCCGCGGCGCGTCGCTGGAGCCCGTGAGGGCTTGGGCACCCTGGCCCTCGTAGGTGACGTGCAGCTCCGGCGTCTTGAGGCGCGTGTCGCCGCGCGTGGCGACCACCCCGCCCATGAAGATCGCGTTGTGGGTGGCGTCGTTGACGTAGAGGTTGTCGGCCGTGACGTCGACCGGCAGCGGGGCAGCGGGCGCCTTGCCCGCGGTGCCGGGTGCCGGCCGCGGCTCGCTGTCCTGCGTGCCGACGAGGTGCGCCATGACGTTGCCGACAAACGTCGCCTCGTGCGTGTCGGTACGCATGGTCATCGCCGCCCCGCTGAGGCGGCCGGTCGGGGTCGCGACCTCGACCGGCTGGTTGGAGACAATGCGATTCTCTTTGGCGTAAATCATGGCCCGCGTCAGCCGCGCCTTCAGGCCGCCCGAGGAGGCGATCTCGATGCCGTCGAACAGTTCGAGCTCGTTCTTGGCGTTGTCCATCAGGCCGTGTTTGGCCTTGAGGTGGGTGACGACGGCGTTGGTCTGCACCAGATCCCCGTCGATGTCGATCAGGCGAATCGGTGCCTCGCGGTTGAATCCCACGACCGCCTTCTTGGCGCGCACGGTGTAATGCCCACCGTCCTTGGTCTGGCCGAAGTAGCTCGGGTTCTTCATGGTCAGGTCGTCGGCGGTGACGATTACCGTGCCGGGGTTGAGATGCGCTCGCCCGAGCTTCCATTGGACCCCGAGCGTGATGGTCCAGTATCCCAGGCAAAGGGTGGCGGCGAGCGGCAGGAGCAGGCGCAGCATCTTGACGGTTCGGCTGTGTGCTTCTGCCGTCCGGAAGGCGTTGGCCCGCTCGGCGAGTTCCTTGGTGAGGCTTGGCGGGCCTCGTTCCTTGCGTAGCGTTCCGCGCAGCATCGACATGGCCATGGGCAATCCCCCCTTGCCGCCAAGGGCCCAGCGCGGCGGATCACTGTGAATGCGCGAAAATTAGGGTGATATTCTGACCCGACGCAAGCCAGCGCGCCGCGCCGGCCGCGGCCGTCTGTGGCTTTCCCGCAACGCTAGGCGCGAGAAATGCGCGGCGCGGTCGGGCGTCGCCTGCGCTCTGCCGTTGCCGCTCGCCGAGCCCCATGGCCGACCGCATGGCCGGCGTGCCGGGCGATTCGCCGCTCGGCGCGTCCTGCCGGCAAGGCGCCAGGGGGATCGGGGGCCGCCGAATCGCTTGCGGGTTTTTTTTGCACCTCGTCCGGCGGCGTTTGCCTCGCCGCGTTGCCGGTCTAACTCCCCCGGTGGGTTGGTCAGGCGAGGGGCTTGCGGTGCGCATGCGAAAGGAGAAGCGGGCGGACGGCGCGCCGCGGCACGCACCACCGCCGCTGCCCACGGTGGGTACGCTTGAGGTGCCCGCGGCGGGTGCGCTCGAGCTGCCGGCGATCGTGCGCAGGGCGCAGGAGGAGGCGCGGTCGGCCCATGCCCTGCGCAGCCTCGGCTACCGCACGGTGCGTGCCGAGTACTCCCGCCACCGACGCGACGGGCGCGACATCTTCTCTGCCATCGCCCATGCCGAGCTGTGGCCGACCATGGAATTCGTGCGCGGCTGGCTGAAGGGCGAGCGGCGACGCATCCTCGCCAACATCCGCACGACGTTTCTGGCGGCCATGCTCGCGGCAATTCTCGCGGGCCTGGCGTTTGCCGGCGTGCTGGCATTGCTCAGCTGAGTGCCAAGCGGCCAAAAGGCCGCAGTCAGCGCGCGGGCGTGCCGTCGAGCAGGGATAGCAACGCCGCATTGAACGCGGCGGCCGCTTCGTATGCGACCCAGTGGCCGGCGCCGTGGATCAGGCGCACCTCGAGCTCGGGGTGATGCCGGCGCAAGGCGGCAAGGCGCGCTTCCAGGGAGGGGCGAGCGACGATGTCGCGCGTTCCCCAGATCGTCTTCAGCGGCGCCGAGACCCGCTCGAGGGCGCGGGCGAGGCCGTCGCCGGCGGCGAAAGGGCGGCTGCGGAAGCGGGCGCGACGCACGTTCTCGGCCTGCAGGTGCACGGCGAGCGCGTCGATGTTCGTCGCATCGGCAAACATCAGCACCTCGAGGTTCTGGCGAAACGCGGCGGCGATTTCCTCCTCGCCCATGCCGGCGTGCCGCTTGCGGAACGGCGTGCGCGGCGTGCTCGTCAGTCCGAGCGCGGCGACACCGATCAGGACGATGCTGCGCACGCGCTCGGCAAGCTGCGCGGCGATCAGGCCGGCAATCTGGCCCCCGAAGGAGAAGCCGGCGATGCACAGGGGGGCATCGCCGACGAGCTGCCGCAAGCCCGCCCCCACCACATCGGCGACGCTTCCCGGCGTCCACGGCCGCGGCGGCATGGCCGAATCGCCGAGGCCCGGCAGATCGGGGACCCAGAGCGCGTAGCGCTCGGCGAGAACGGGGATGTTGCGGATCCAGTGTGTCCAGGACCCCGATCCGCCGTGCAGGAGCAACAGCGGTTCGCCCGAGCCCCAGGCCCGCCAGACCATCTCGCCCTCGCCGCAGGGCGTGCGGTGCAAGCGTGCGCTGCCGGCGATGGCCGCGACCACACGCGCCGGATCGGCGGCTCCGCTGCCGACTTCGCGCATCATCGCCTGCGCGTGTCCGCGCTCGCCGGCGTCACCCCAGTACCCCCTTCACCGTGCTGCGCATCTGGTCGAGGGTAAACGGCTTGGCGATGACGCGGGCCACCTTGCCCTTGAGATGCTCGGCGCGGTCGAGCTCGCCGGCGAACCCCGACATCAAGATCACCCGCAGCCGCGGCGAGACTTGCAATCCCTTCTCGACCAGCTCGATGCCGTCGAGCCCGGGCATCTGCACGTCGGAGATCAGCAGGTCGACGCGGCCACCGCGCCCCTCGAGCCTTTCGAGCGCCTCGGCGCCGTCCTGGGTGAGTATCACCTCATGCCCGTCCATGGTCAGCGCCCGCTGTACCAGATCGCGGGTCGCCGCATCGTCCTCGGCCAGAAGAATGCGCGCCATCAGGGCCTCGCAGCTGTTGCTACTGTTGCGACTTGCCGCACTCACTGGCCGATGATGCGCCCCACGAAGGGCAGCTCGCGCAGCCGGTGCGCCAAATCCATGCCATAGCCTACCACAAACACCTCGGGACACTGGAATGCGATGAAGTCGGCCTTGATGTCGGCGGCGCGCGCCACGGGCTTGTCGAGCAGCACGCAACTCAGCACGCGCGTCGCGCCACGGGCGAGCACGAGGTCCCTGGCGAAGGCCAGCGTCCGACCCGACTCCAAGATATCGTCGATGATCAGCACGTTGCGTCCCGCCACGTCGGTTTCCATGTCGCGGACGATCGTCACCCGACCCGACGAGCTCCTGTCAAGGCGATAGCTTGAAAGGGAAAGAAAATCCACCTGCGGCGCCAGCCCGGCGCCGTGCAGAGCGCGCAGCAGGTCCGCCGCGAACACGAAGCTGCCCTTGAGGATCGCCACGACCAGCAGATCCCCGAGCTTGGCGGCGGCGATCTCCCGCGCCATTGCCGCGATGCGCTCGGCGATGGTGCTGGCCGAGAAGATCACCTCGACCGCCTCATTCTTGTTCTCGGCATCGACCATGCGGCGCCCTCGCCCGTTGCGCGCAGCCTGTCATAGCAGAAGCCGCTGGGGAACGCGCGCCTCGACCCGCAGCGGCCACATCAGACCGCCACAATCCTCAACGATTGATCCCGGGCTGGGGAGCGCGCAGAATCGCTGCCGCGTGAGGCTCGGCGGTCGGGGACAGGCGTGATCAGGCTGAACAGCATTGCCCTGAAGTACGGCAGCGGTCACGAGGTGCTGAACGATGTGACCTTCCATCTGCGGCCGGGTTCGTTCCACTTCCTCACCGGCCCCTCCGGTTCCGGCAAGACATCCCTGCTGCGCCTGCTGTTCATGTCGATTGGCCCGACGCGCGGTCAGATCCACGTTCTCGGCCAGGATGTAAGCCGCGTGAACCCGACGCGG
>JBPYEF010000280.1:0-3089 GCA_051985875.1 Hyphomicrobiaceae bacterium | reverse complement strand
CTTTTGGCTGATGGCACCGTATCTCAAAGCCCGAGGGCCGCGATGAATTTCAAGGCGACGCACAGCGCGGCGCCCGAGCCCCCGGCCGAACACGGCAACCACTGGCTCGGCGGGCTGCTGGCGCGGCTGGGATTGCCCGGGGCGCCGACGCTGCGCGAGAGACTCGAAGAGGCGCTGAAAGGCAGCGGCGAAGGGCGCACCTTCACGGCCGAGGAACGCGAGATGCTGCTGCGCATCCTTCGCTTCGGCGCCTTGCGGGTCAACGACGTGATGGTACCGCGCGCAGACATCATTGCTGTCGAAGAGGATGCGACCATCTGGGAGCTATTGAAGACGTTCGATACTGCCGGCGTCTCGCGCCTGCCGCTATTCCACGAGACGCTCGATGATCCGCGCGGCATGATTCACGTCAAGGACTTGACCCGCTGGCTGATCGGCGAGGCTGCGGGGCGGCCGACGGCGCCCGGGCGGCAGGGCGTCGGCGAGCGGAACGCACCGGTGGAGCCGGCCCCCGACGGCGCGGAGCGGGCACCCGATCTGGGGCGCGCCAATCTTGCAACCCCCATTACCGCGACGCGCATGCGCCGGCCGATGCTCTACGTGCCGCCCTCGATGCCTGCCGCGAATCTGCTGATCCGTATGCAGACCACGCACATTCACATGGCGCTGGTGGTCGATGAGTACGGCGGCACCGATGGGCTCGTCACCATCGAGGACTTGGTCGAGCAAATTGTCGGCGAAATCGAGGACGAGCACGACGAGGCGGAAGCGGCCAACATCATCACCGACCCGAAGCTGGGTCTGGTGACGGCGGCGCGCACGCCGGTACGCGAGCTTGAGAACCACCTGCACATGAAGCTGCTCAAGCCCGAGGAGGAGGAGGACATCGACACGCTCGGTGGGCTGGTGTTCGCGCTCGTCGGCCGCGTGCCTGCACGCGGGGAACTGATCCGCCACGCGTCGGGGCTCGAGTTTGAGGTGCTCGACGCCGATCCACGGCGCGTTAAGAAGCTCAAGGTCCACCTACCCCGAGCGACGGCGAATGCCGATGCGGACAAGCCCTGAGGCGGTGCGCGCCGGCCCGCCGGCGCGCGCGGCCGATGGCACCGGCGTGCTCGAGACGATGCCGGGCACGCGCCCTACCGCTGGACTTGCGCATCGCGTCCAGCAGCTCGGCGCTTGGCCGAGCCGGGCCGCGGCGCTGGTTGCCGGCATGGCCTCCGTGCTCGCGCTTGCCCCAATCTTCGCTTGGCCGGTGATGTTTGTGACGCTTCCGGTGCTGGTGTGGCTGATCGATGGGGCGTGCCAGGACGCGCGCCGGCGACGCGGAGGGACGGGTTGGCTGGGGCGGGGCGAGGCGGCTGCCGCGGCCATCGGCTGGTGCTTCGGCTTCGGCTACTTCCTCGCCGGCCTCATGTGGATCGGCCAGGCGTTTCTGGTCGATGCCGCGACATTCGCGGTGCTGCTTCCCTTTGCGGTGACGCTGTTGCCCGCCGGCCTTGCCCTCTACTACGCCGCCGCGGCCGCCGTGGCGGCGCGTTTCTGGCGTCCCGGGCTTGAACGCGTTCTGGTGCTCGCCCTTGCGCTGTCGGCTGCCGACTGGTTGCGTGGTCACGCGCTCAGCGGCTTCCCGTGGAACTTGCTCGGCTATGCGCTGACCTATCCACTGCCGCTGATGCAGTCCGCCGCATACCTCGGCGTCTACGCTCTTGGCCTTTTCGCCGTGCCGATTTTCGCTTTACCGATGGTCGTTTGGGGCGCGAGTGCGGGGCGCGGTGCGCGCCGGGCGGCATTTGCCGCCGCGATCGCGATCGTGCCGCTGACGCTTGCGGGACTGTTGGGGTGGTGGCGGCTCTCGGCGGCGGCGCCAGCGGTTGCAGGGGTCAAGGTGCGCATTGTGCAACCAAACGTGCCCGAGCGCGAGAAATGGCGCCCCGAGAATCAGGCGCGCATCTTCCGCGATTATCTCGCCCTGTCCCGCACCAGCCCGACAGGAGTCGATGACGCTGCAACCGGCATTACCCATCTGATCTGGCCGGAGGCCGCCCTGCCGTTTCTCGTGCTCGACTCCCCCGGCGCCCGCGCGGCCATCGGCGCAATGCTGCCGCCGCACGCCCTGCTGATCACAGGGGCACTGCGCGCCGAACCGGCACCCCAGGAAGGGCCGCAAGGGCGGCGCGTGTTCAACAGCATCCTGGTGTTCGGCGAGGGCGGATCGCTGGTCGACCGCTATGACAAGATCCGCCTGGTGCCGTTTGGGGAGTATCTGCCGATGCAGTCGCTGCTCGAGGCGATCGGGCTGCGGCAGCTGACGGAGATGCGCGGCGGCTTTGCCGCCGGTGCTAGCCCGCGACCGCTGCTGCACGCCCCTGGCCTGCCGCCATCGGTGCCACTGATCTGCTATGAGGCGGTATTCCCGCACGCGATCGTCGAGACCGCGGAACGACCGGGTGTCCTGATCAACGTGACCAACGACGGCTGGTTTGGCGATACGATCGGACCGCGCCAGCACTTTCATCAGGCGCGGGTGCGCGCCGTCGAGGAAGGGGTGCCGCTGCTGCGCGCTGCGAACACGGGGATCTCCGGCGTGATCGATGCCTACGGGCGCGTCCTGCAGCGCCTTGGCCTCAACCGGCGGGGCACGATCGATACCGGACTGCCGCCAGCCCTGCCACCACCCCCCTACGCGCGCTTTGGCGACAGCCTGTTCCTGGTGCTGTGGCTTGCCGGAGCGGGGGCGCTTCTGCTCTCCCCGTTGTTAGCCCGGCGACGGCAACGCGTCACCGCGGCGCGGGACGCGCAGCGTGCCGGGCGGCCACAGGCTGCCCCTTAACAACCTCTACAGGTTGACGGGCCGGTTATCTGCACCTACGAATTGTGGGGGCAGTGGTGTTTGTACGGGGCGCGTGCGATGTCGAGATCAGGGGCGATTGCCGATCAGCCGGAGGGCGAGGAGAAGGGCTCAAGACGACCCAACCCAATCGATGTGCACGTTGGCAGCCGGGTGCGCTTTCGGCGCATGCTGCTCGGGATGAGCCAGGAAAAGCTCGGCGAGAAGCTCGGGCTGACGTTTCAGCAGATCCAAAAGT
>JBPYEF010000279.1:0-13978 GCA_051985875.1 Hyphomicrobiaceae bacterium | reverse complement strand
GCCGACCTCGGGCAGCTTGGTGAACAGCTCGGAGAGCATCCACAGCAGGAAGGTTGCATAGAGGCGCGGCGTCTCCATCAGCTTCTCGGCGGCGAGGATGTTGACGACGCCGCGGCCGTCGGCGGCGAGCGCGAGGAAGTCGCGGATGTCGAGGGCGGGCTCGCCGAAGAAATGCGCGGCGCCCTGTTGCTCGAGCACCAGGAGGCGGCGCTGGATGACGCCGACGGTCGCCGGCGCGATGTTGCCGTACTTGCTGCGCAGCTTGGCGGCGTCCTTGCCGATGTGATCGACCACGGCACGCAGGTCGGGCAGAGAAACGATGCGCATCTCCAGATCCCCGGCTTTCCGCTCGTCCTGCGTCCAGCGGAAGGCGATATTGAGCACCCCCTCCTGCGGTTCGGTCAGCTCGAGCAGGCGGGCGAGCAGCACCGGTCCCATGTCCTCGACCGCCGCGCGTACCGGGTGCCCCTGCTTGCCCAGGATGTCCCAGAACGCAACGGGGAATTTGGCGGTGGCGTAGTGCGCAAGCCCGATGTCCGCCGCGCGCTGACGCAGGCTCGCCCTGCCGTCGCCCGCAGCGGCCATGCCCGACAGACCGCCCTTGATGTCGGCGGCGAACACGGGCACCCCCGCCGCCGAAAAGCCCTCCGCCAGCACCTGCAAGGTCGCCGTCTTGCCCGTGCCGGTCGCCCCGGTCACCAGCCCGTGCCGGTTGGCGAGGTTGAGCTCGATGCATTGCTCGATGCCGTCCGGCCCCCGCCCGCTGCGGCCGATCAGCACGGCGCCGCCGGCGACGTAAGCGCGCGGATCGCCGTGCGGCGGCGGAGCGGGGGTCGTGGCGTTGGACATGCGCGTCTCCTCGGCCCGATGCGCCCCCGTGCACGCCCCCGTGCACGCCCTCATGCACCCCCGCGCGGCCCCCGTATGCGCCGCGCTGCACCCGCATAACCCGCGGCGCGCTGCGCCTCGCGCCCGGCGGGTCGCAGGCGAGTCGCGGTGCTCGATTTTCTGTTTGCACGCTTCGCAGGCCCTTGGCAAATGGCGCCGGCCGAGCCGCGCCCGACCCGCCACGGCAAGCGCGCCGGCACGGATGCACGGCTCTGCCGCTCGGAGCACGGGGGTGGTGCCGCGGCCGGAGCAAGGGACGACGCCCCCGAAAACCCATGCTGCAAGGCAACGCGTTGCACGCCCTGCGCGTTTATGGCAGCGGCACGGGCCTCGCTTAGACAATAGTTTACCTCCCCGTGCGATCTTGCGGAACGTCGGCCGGCGGGTTCGCTAGCATGGCCGGCTCGGGCTGGAGAGCGACGACCATGCGCGCATTTGCGATCGTTTCCGTTGGCCTGTTGGCCACACTCGCATTGGCGGCGGCGCCCGCACGGGCCATGCCGCATCTGGCAAAGCCGGCCGTGGGCCAGCGCATCGTCGCCCAGGTGGACGGCCACCGCCTTTACCGTGGCCACTACCGCTCGGTGCGCGCCTACGGCAACGCGCGTGGCTTCTACGCCAACGGCTTCGCCCTCATGTACTACGTTCACGATTATCCGCGCGGGATCAGCGCAACCTTCGGCCGGCCGCGGTGCTTCTGCGGCGGCTACTACCGCCGCTAGGGACCGCGCGAGCGCTTCAGAGACGAGCGCGCGCCGAGCCCTGAGCGAGCGGCAAAAATCCTGCCTGCTCAACCTCGCCCCGACGTTGCGGCGGGCGCGCCAGGGCAAGGTCGAGCGACCGGCGACAAGCGCGGGTCACCCGGCCCGTTTTCGCCTCCCCTTGCGCAGCCATGGCGCACTGGCGATAAGCCATCGACGCGCGCACGACCCTCGCCTAGGCTAAGTGAGGCGCAGGGCACGGCATCCCCGTTTACGGGCGGCGGGCGAGAAGGGGAATGCGCATGGGCAGACTGACGGGCCGACTGACGGGCCGGCGGGCCATCGTCACCGGAGCCGGCAGCGGCATCGGCCGCGCCAGTGCCGAGCTGTTTGCCGCCGAGGGGGCGGTGGTGATCGCCGCGGACAAGGACGCGGGACGCGTTGCGGAGGTCGCCGCCGGGATCGAGCGCGCGGGCGGACAGGCGCGCGCGGTCGCCATGGATGCGGGCGAGGAGAGCGCGGTCGCCGACCTGGTCGCGCGCACGCTCGCCGAATGCGGCGGACTGGACATCTTCTACGCCAACGCAGGGGTCTCCGGCGGTACGACGCCACTCTTCGAGCAGTCGGTCGCCCTGTGGCAGGAGGTGTTGCGCGTCAATCTCATCGGGCCGTTTCTCGCCATCAAGCACGCGGCCCCTGCCATGCGTGCCGGCGGCGGCGGCGCCATCATCTGCACCGCCTCGGTCGCGGGGCTGCGCGCCAACGCCGGAAAGAGCGCCTACGCAGCGAGCAAGGCCGGTGTGATCAGCCTGGTGCAGACCGCCGCCAACGAGCTCTACGGCACGGGTGTGCGCGTCAACGCCATCTGCCCTGGCCTGATCAGGACCGGCATGACCACGCCGATCTTCGAGGGCGCCCGGGCGCGCGGCTCGGAGGCCAGGATCGGCCAGCTCAATCCCCTGCGGCGGGCCGGCGAGCCCCGCGAGATCGCGGCCGTGGCGCTGTTCCTTGCCAGCGAGGAGGCTTCCTACGTCAACGGCCAGGCGTTCGCGGTCGACGGCGGCCTGAGCAGCACGCATCCCTTCACGCGGCGCGCGCCCTGATCATGGCCAGCACGGCGCCGATGAGCGGGGGAATGGCGATCGTCGAGGCGCTGATCGCCAACGGCGTCGACACCCTGTTCGGCTTGCCCGGCGCCCAGATCTACCCGCTGTTCGACGCGCTGCAACAGCAGAGCGCGCGCATTCGCACCTACACGCCGCGCCACGAGCAGACCTGCGGCTACATGGCATTCGGCTACGCGCGGTCGACGGGCCGGCCGGGGGTATTCGCGGTGGTGCCGGGGCCGGGAGTGCTGAATACCGCCGCCGCCCTGGTCACGGCGCTCGGATGCAACGCGCCCGTGCTGTGCATCACCGGGGAAGTGCCTTCGGCGTTCATCGGCCGGGGCCGCGGCCATCTGCACGAGCTGCCCGACCAGCTCGCGACGCTGCGCTCGATCACCAAGTGGGCGGCGCGCATCGAGCGCCCGGCCGACGTCCCCGAGGTCCTCAACGAAGCGTTCCGGCAAATGCTCGGTGGCCGGCCCGGCCCGGTCGCCGTCGCCATGCCCTGGGACACCATGGCAGCGCGTGCAGAGGTTGCCGTTCTGCCGGCAGCGGCGATTCCCGTTGCCCTGCCGCCAGCCGCGCAGGAGGTGGCGGCGGCGGCCCGCATGGTTGCGGCCGCGAAGCGGCCGATGATCATGACCGGCAGCGGCGCGCAGCACGCGGCGAGCGCGGTGCGCGCGCTCGCCGAAGAGCTGAACGCACCGGTCGCTGCCTTCCGCGGCGGTCGCGGCGTGGTGCCCGAGGACCATGCGCTCGGCGTATCGTCCTTCGCGGCCTACAGGCTGTGGCCGGAGACCGACCTGCTGATCGGCATCGGCAGCCGGCTCGAGATGCCGTACATGCGCTGGACCGGGATGATGGCGCTCATCGATCGGCCGCAGCCGCCGCCGCTGCTGATCCGCATCGACATCGACCCCACCGAGATGCGCCGCCTCGTTCCGCACGCGGGGATCGTCGCCGACGCCGAGGCCGGCACGCGCGCGCTGCTGGCGGCGGTGCGGCGCGCCCGCGGCGGGGAGCACACGGCGCAGCACGGCCCAGAGCCATGCGCCGCGGTGGCGGCGGCGAAGCGCGGCGCGCGCGCAGAATACGCCAAGGTGCAACCGCAGATGGCCTATCTCGATGCCATCCGCGAGGTGCTGCCGCGCGACGGCTTTTTCGTCGGCGAGGTATCGCAGATGGGGTTTGCCTCGTATTTCGGGTTTCCCGTCTACGCGCCGCGCACCTACGTGTCGGAGGGCTACCAGGGCACGCTCGGGTACGGCTTTCCGGCCGCGCTGGGGGTCAAGGCCGCGCATCCCACCCGCCCGGTCGTCGCCGTGACCGGCGATGGCGGCTTCATGTTTGCCGCTCAGGAGCTGGCGACGGCCGCCCAGGAGGGAATCGCGCTGACCGTGCTGGTGTTCAACAACCGCGCCTACGGCAACGTGCTGCGCGACCAGCGCACGCGCTATGACAACCGCATCATCGGGGCGCTGCTCGACAATCCGAGCTTCCTCGCGCTGGCAGGGGTATTCGGCGTCGAAGCCCATCGCGTGTCGTCACCCGAGGCGCTGAAGCCCGTGCTCGCACGCGCGCTGCAGTCGGCCAAGCCGGTGTTGATCGAGGTCGAGATCGCGCGGGGAAGCGAGGCATCCCCCTGGGAATTCATTCACCCGGCATGAACGCGCAAAGCCCCCTCGCCCGGCGGCCCGGCCACCCGTCGATCGCCACGGGCGTTGCAAATCACGCGCACGCCTGCGGCCTGGTGCAGGGGAAAACCGGTGCGCCGAAAAAAGCATCAGGCGCGGCGGTGCCGAGGGCGCGCAGCGCGGGCTCAAGCGGGCCGCGTTGGGGAAAAGCGGGCGATTGCGAACGGCGCGATCGGCAAGTTCGTCCGCCCGGTGGCGATCAGCTCGGCCATCAGCGCGCCGACGCCGGGCGCGAGCTGGAAGCCGTGACCGCTGAAACCGAACTGATGGTAGATCCCGGCGTGACGATTGCTGCTGCCGATCACCGGTAGTTGGTCTTTGGTGCGCGCCTCGATTCCGGCCCAGGCGCGCACGATGTTGGCCTCGCCCATGACCGGGAACAGCTCGGCGACGGTGCGCGCGCTCACGGCGAGCTTGCGCCAGTCGAGCTCGGTGCGGTTCTCCTCGCGCCAGGCACGCCCGGCGTGACCGCCGCCGATCAGCACCGTGCCGTTCGCCAACTGCTTGAAGGAGAGCTTGCGACTGCGCAGGATGACCACGGGCTTCAAGAAGGCGCGCATGCGCCCGGTGATCATCAGCATCAGCGCCGCGGCCTCGAGCGGCACGGGCTCGCCGAGCGCGCCGGCAATGCGGTCCGCCCAGGCTCCCGCGGCGTTGACGACGATCGGCGCCTGGAATACGCCCGCGCTCGTCTCCAGGCACCAGCCGTTGCCGCGGCTGAAGATGTGGTGCACCGCCACGCCGCTGAGAATGCGCTGCCCAAGCAGCACCGCCTTGCGCCGAAATGCCTGGGTGGTGCGGAACGGATTGGCGGCGCCGTCGCGCCGCGAGACGATGCCGCCGGGGCAGTGGGCAGCCACGGCGGGCACCAGGCGCCGCAGCTCTGCGCCCCCGATCAGCTCCTCGTGCGTGTAGCCCTGCAGACCGAGCGTGCGCACGCGCTGCTCCATGGCGAGGAGCTCGTCGTGCGATTCGGCGATCAGCACCTGCCCGTCGCTGACGAAACCGCAGTCGTCGTCGACCAGATCGCCGATCTTGGTCCAGATCTCCATGGCCGCCAGCGACAGGGGCAACTCCGCAACATCCCGCGCCAGCATGCGCACGCCCCCGGCGTTCACCCCCGACGCGTGCCGGCCGGGATAGTCCTTCTCCAGCACGATGGCCTTGATCCCGCGCAGCGCCAAATTGAGCGCCGTCGCACAGCCGTGCAGGCCGCCGCCGATGATCAGGACGTCGGCCGTCGCCGTCATGGCCGACCCGCGGGCGCCTCGGGGTGCGGAAGCGCCGCCAGCTCGGCGAGCGCGATCGGCTTGACCGGCGGACGCAGGCGGAAATAGCCGACCTGCTGCGGGGCAATGCCCTGCTGATTGGCGATCAGCTCCGTGACCGTCAGCCCGCACAGCCGCCCCTGGCACGGCCCCATGCCGCAGCGCAGGAAAGCCTTCAACTGATTGGGTCCCGCGCATCCCTGCGCCAAGGCGGTCTTGATCGCACCCGCCGTCACCTCTTCGCAGCGGCACACGATTGTCGCATCGTCGGCAGGCAGGCGGAAGCGTCGCGGCGGCCGAAACAGCGCATCGAGGAAGGCGCGTCCGCGGCGATCGGGACGCGCGCGCGGCTCCTGCCCCGGAGCACCGCCGCGCGCCAGCGCGGCGACCGCCGCGCGTCCTGCGATCCGGCCGCAGGCGAGCGCGACGCGTACCCCGCCGATGCGCGCCCCATCTCCGACCACGGCGATGCCGGCAAGCGGCGTGTTGCCGAGGCGATCCACGTCCGGCAGCCAGCAGAGCTGGGCCGCATCCCAGCGGTGGGGGACGCCGGCGGCCATCGCCAGGTTGACGTTCGGTGCGAGACCCTGGTGCAAAAGCAGATGCTCGCAGGGCAAGCGCTCTTCGCCCCGCCGGGTATGAAACGCGACCGCGTTCAGCCGCTCCGCGCCGTGCGCTGCGAGCCGCACCACCCCGCGGCGCACGCTGACCTTGCGCGCGAGCGCGGCGATCAATTCCAGGCCTTCTGCCAGATACGGGGAGGCGAGAAAGGCCGGCAGATAGGGCAGCGCGCGCAGGTAGTTGCCCGCCGGCGCGGTGTCGAGAATGCAGGCGATCTCGCCACCGGCGTGCAGCAACTGACGCGCGTAGAGCCACAGCAGCGGGCCAGCTCCCGCCAGCACCACGCGCCCCTTGGGGATCAGGCCCGAGGCCTTCAGCAGGCCTTGCGCAGCTCCCGCGGTCATCACTCCCGGCAGCGTCCAGCCTTCGATGGCAAACGGCCGCTCCAGCGCACCGGTGGCAAGGATCACCCGCCGCGCGCTGAGCAGGCGCGCTTCGCCGTTGCGCGATACCCCGATCTCCAGCTCGCGCGTGAGGCTCCACACCACCGCCCCGGTCACCACCTCAGCCCCGCTCGCCGCGAGCTCGGCGACGAGCTCCGCGCCCCTGGCGTACGCCGCGCCCAGCACCTCCCTGCCACGCACCGGCGTCGTCGTCACCGCTCGATAGATCTGACCGCCGGGGTTGGCATTCTCGTCGAGCACGAGCGTCGCCAGCCCGGCGCGAGCGGTGAGCGCAGCCGCCGCCATGCCCGCGGGACCGGCGCCGATCACCGCAACGTCGTAGGTCGATGCGAGGCTCGCGAGCTTTGTCATGTTTCGGCGCCGCGCTCGCCGTGCTGCAGCTCGACGCGCATGCCCTCGCGCACGAGCGTGAGGCAGCCCTGACGGTTGCCGACCCCGTCGATGGTCACCAGGCACTCGAAGCAGACCCCCATCATGCAGTAGGGCCCGCGCTTGGCGCCGCTCACCGGCGCGCTGCGACAGTGGTGGTATCCCGCCGCCAGCAGCGCCGCGGCCACGCTGTCGCCGGCGCGAGCGCGCACGCTCGCTCCATCGACGGTCAGCGCAACGCTCGTCTCGGCCTCGGCCTCAGGCAGCCTGGCGAACATCGAACCTCCGTGCGCTGAATGCGCCGACGGCGTCGGCATCGAGCTTGCCTGCGGCGATCATCGGCGCCAGGACGAGGGCGTGATTGGCGGCGAGCGTCACGCCGGAGTGGCAGCAGACGACGAACGCCCCCGGGTAGTCCTGCGACTGATCGTAGATCGGAAATCCGTCCGCGGTCATCACGCGGATGCCGCTCCACATGCGCACGACGTTGAGCCGGGCGAGCGCGGGAAAGCAGCGCCGCGCACGGTCGGCCATCAGTGCGCACACCGGCAGGCTCAGCTGGTCGGGGTCGCTACCCTCGAGTTGGCTGTCGCCGATCATCACCGTGCCTTCATCGGTCTGGCGGATGGTGGAGATCGGGTACTCGAGAAAGCGCGCGACGCGCTCGGTGACGATCACCTGGCCGCGATTCGGGCGCATCGGCGCGCGCAGCCCGAGCATGGGCGCGAGCTGCATCGAGGCATTGCCGGCGGCGATCACCACCTGACCGCAAACGACCTCGCCGTCACGGGTCTGCAGGCGAAAGGCGCCCTCGGCGTGGCGCAGGTGCACGGCGCTCCGCCCTATGAGCACGGCGACGCCACGCGCGGCAAGCGCGCGATTGAGCGCGCGATAGAGCTTGAGCGAGTTGCAGTGCCCGTCGAGTGCGCAGTAGCTGCCGCCGACCACCTCGGGACCGAGTTGTGGAAGCAGGCGCTCGAGCTGCGTGCGCTCGAGGATCTCGGTCGTATAGCGCGCAAATCCCGGCTGGTTGTGCAGCCGCCGCAGCGCCTGTGCACGGTTCTCGAGCTCGGCCTCCGACAGCGCGAGGTGGAAGCCGCCCGGGCGCTCGAAGGCGACGTCGATGCCGCTTTCCTCCTTGAGGCCGGCCGCAAACCCGGCCCAGGCGTCGGAGGAGCGGATCGTCCAGCCGGCGTAGGCGGGAAGCCCTAGCCCCTTGCTCTGCACCCAGACGAGCGCAAAATTGGCGCGCGAGGCGCGCACCGCGCCATCCCCCTCATCCAGCACCGCGACACGCTTGCCGAGCCGTGCCAGGCCGAGAGCCAGCGCGCAGCCGACCAGGCCCCCGCCGACCACCGCCACCTCGAATTCTTCCTTTGCCGCACCCCTCATGCTCGTGGTCCGGGCCGTTGCCCCGTTCGCGGCCGGTCGAGACCAACGGTGCGATCGAGCCCAACCACGCCGTGGTCTCGGCCATCACACCCTGCGCCGATCGCCCGGCGGCGTGCGCGTCCGGCGAACGCATCGCTGTTCTAAGCATGTCGCGAAGCACGGGGCAAATGCCGCCTGGCCGCAGCGGGCTGCGCCGATTACCATCGCCGGCAGGAAACCGCGGGCGAATGCGCCCGGTCGAGGCGAGGCGCGGATGCCCGAGGAAGAGCCGGAGACCTACTACCGCAGGCTGATGGCGGAGGAGGCGGCGGGCGGAGAGCCCGAGCTGCTGCTGCTCGCCGAGCTCCTCTCGGGCGGCACGGCACTCGATGTCGGTGCCAATGCAGGGGTCTATGCCTTCGCCCTCTCCGCAATCGCCCGCGAGGTGCACGCCTTCGAACCGCACCCAGAGTATGCCGCATTTGCGCGGCGCATGCTGGGCAGCCGTGCCACCGTGCACGAGCTGGCGCTGTCGAACGTGCGCGGGCGCGCGCCGCTGTTCGTGCCGATCGCCGAGGACGGCAGCGAGCTGTACCTCGCCGGCAACCTGAAGAACGCGCATCCCCAATTCCCGCGGGCGCGCGTGGTCGATGCGCGCGTCGAGACGCTCGATGCGCTCGGCCTGCGCAACGTCAGCTTCATCAAGGCCGACGTCGAAGGCAGCGAACTCGAAGTGCTGGAGGGGGGTGAGGCGCTGATTGCGCGGGACAGGCCGACGCTGTTGCTCGAGCTACTTTCCGGCACCTACGCCGATCCGCTTGCGGCGACGCTGGCCGTGTGCAGCAGGTACCACTATCGCGCCTTCCTCGTGCACGAGGGAAAGCGCCTCGACGCGCCAGCGGCAATCGCCGCGCTCCAGGGCAACAGCACCTGGGGATCGCCGATCGCCACCCGCAACGTGCTGTTCACGCCGCAGTGCGCATAGCCCTTGGCGCTGCGGCCGCGCACCACGTGCAAGGCACGCGCACGCCGCTCAGGGGCACCCGGCATCGATCGCTGCCGAAAGCGGCGACGCGCGCCGTAACGCCCACGCGTTCGCAAAAGTCGGTGCTTGCCGTCCGCGCAACGTGCACGATCAACGCGGGACGCGCACACTGCGGAGGATCCCCCAACGCGCGCGTGCGGGCGCTGCCTCAGCGGCCAAGACGCCAGCCGGCCTCCGCGGCAAAGCGATCGAAGAACTCCTTGCCATAGGCCTGTTCGGGGGCGCTGCGGACCTGTTCGTCGAGCCAGCGGGCGTCGTTGCCGATCAGGATGCGCCAGCGGTCGGCCTTCACGCCCTCGAGGATGACGCTTGCCGCTGCCGCCGCGGTCACCGGTGCCTCGTCGCGAAAGCGGCGCGCGCGCTCGAGCGCCAGGGCCGCGATCTCGCTATCGGACAGCGCCGCGACCGCCAGGCCCGCCGCGGCCATGCGCCGGCGCGCATCGGCGATCTCCTCGGGCAGCAGCGCCTCCGATTCCGTGGCGTTGAGAATCTTGCGCGAGTTGGCAACGATCGCGGTGCCGATGTGCCCGGGCATGACGAGGGAGCACTTGACGTGCGGCGCGTTGATCGCCAGGTCGGTGATCAGCGCCTCGGTGAAACCCTTCACGGCGAATTTGGCGGCGCTGTAGGCGGTGTGCGCCACGCCGGGACCAAGCGATGCCCAGAAGCCGTTGACGCTGCTGGTGTTGACGATATGCCCCTCCTCGGCGCGCATCAGCAGCGGCAGGAATACGCGCGTGCAGAGATAGACCCCGCCCCAGCAGATGTTGAACGTTCTCTCCCACTGCGCGCGGCTGCTGGCAATCATGCTGCCGCCGCCACCGATCCCGGCATTGTTGAACAACAGGTGCACCCTGTCGGTGTTGTGCTCTGCAACCACCTGATCGCGCAGGCGGGTGACCTGCGCTTCATCGGCGACGTCGGCGACGTGCGCGGTAAGCCGCGTGCCCTGAGGTATGCGGTCGCCAGCGGCGAGGGCGCTCACTTCGGCCATGGAGCGCGCGGATACGTCGCACATGGCGACGTTGCAGCCTTCAGCGAGGAGCTGGCGCACGAGCTCCCGTCCCATGCCCGAACCGCCCCCCGTGACAACCGCAATTCTCCCGGCCAATTCGCGCATGCTGCACTCCCCGAACTCCACTGCGCCCCGAGAATGGCGCATCCCGGCGGGGAGGCGCAACCCGCAGCGAGAGCCCCGCGCGCACCGCCTCGGGCGAGGCGGGGCGGGCGCAAGCCTCTCACAGCAGGCTCGCCAAGCGCCGCAGCTCGCCCGCCTCGAGATCCGACACGGCCCAGTAGCTAATGCCGCCCCGGTTGAAGGTGAGTAGATTGTAGCCGTTCTTGGTCATGAGGCTCGGCGCCGTCGCCTCGGCGCTACCCGCTGGCCACATGAACACGTTGATGATGTGTAGCCGATGCCGGTAGACCAGCACCCCGACGCGCCGATCGTGCACGTAATCGAGGCGGCCGCCGAGCAACGGAAAGCCCTCGGCGGTCAGGTCCTTGACCTCGGGCGAGAAGTCCACGCGTCCGGCGAACCACGGCTTGACGGTATGCGTATCGGCGGAGGCAACCTGGATCTGGCTGTCTTGCAGCAGTGAGCGAACGTGCGCGGCGAGCAGCTCTTGTTGGAGACGCTCGCTGCGGCTGCCGGCAACCACGACCCACCACGTGAGCAGCGCCGAGAGCGCGCAGGCAGCCACCAGCGCCGCGGCCCGACGCACCATGCCGGTCGTCAGACGCGGCAGCCGCGCCCCCTGCTGCACGGCGGCGCCGGCAAGCCCGCTCCTCACGCGCGCGAGCAGCCCCGGCGGTGCCGGCTCTCTTCCCAGGGCGCGCAGGACACCGCCGATCTGCCCAATATCGTGCATCTGCTTTTGGCACTCGCGGCAGCTCTCGATGTGTGCGGCGACCGCGGCGGCATCGCTCCCCTCGAGCTCGCCGTCGACGTGCGCGCCAATCAGTTCGCGTGCTCGCTCACAGCGCATTGGGTTCGTCCTTTTGCATCATCCTGCCGAGCACCTTGCGCAGCTCGCTGCGCCCGCGCGACAGGCGCGACATGACCGTGCCGATGGGCGCTCCGGTGATCTCGGCGATCTCGCGGTAGGCGAGCCCTTCGATCTCGCGCAGCATCAGCACCTCGCGAAAAATCGGCGGCAGCTCGGCCAGCGCACTGCGCACGTTGGCGCGGTCGACCTCGCGGATGAGCTCGGCTTCCGAACTCGGCGCATCGGAGGCGATCTCCAATGCTCCCTCCTCGCTGCGGCCGAAGGCCTCATCGAGGGAAATGACGTTGGCCGAGCGCCGGCGGTTGCTGAGCCAGCGGTAGGCGGCGTTGCGCACGATCGCCAGCAGCCAAGGCCGCACGTCGGGGCCGGCGAACCCGGCAAAGCCGCGAAAGGCGCGCATGTAGGCTTCCTGCACGACGTCTTCCGCGTCGGGACGGCTGCGCACCAGCCAGAACGCCAGGTTGAAGGCGGCATTGATGTGCGGCAGCGCCAGCCGCTCGAACTCGTCGCGTTGACCCATGCCTCGCTCGCGCCCGGCCGCTCCGCCCCCACCTACCCTGATCCCGTTAGGGCGGAGTTTATTCCAGCCCGCCGGCAGCGCCACTGCGGCGCTGCACGCAGCGGGCCAACGCAATCGTGATCGGAGCGCGAGCAACGAGGCGGCAATCTTGGGGGCCGGACCCCCGGCGATCGATGGGGAAAGCGGTCATTGCCCCACGCTCCCCCCGCGCGAGGGGCGGCCCGGCCCGCGCCGGCAGCGCGCCGACCCTGCGCCGCTGACCCGGGCCGCGCGCGGTCCCGATCTATGCGCGCAATGGGCGTGCGGATTCACAAAGAGCAAGTCCCCCGGCGCACGGCAGCGCCGTACCCGGGCGGAGAAATGCCTCAATTGTAAATTGCCGCCAGACGCTGTCGCCGTATCCGCACGGGAACGGGAAACTCCACCGACACGCTCGTGCCCGGCGGGGTCGCGCTTGTGTGCAGCCGTCCCCCGAGCTGCTGGGTGAGCGCCTCGATCAGCAGGCGGCCGGTGCCCGCACGTGCATTGGCGCCCCCCATGCCGACGCCGTCGTCGGCGACCGTCAGCCGCAGCTGCAGCTCCTCGCGCGCCAGCTCGACGGTAATGCTGCCGGGCCGGCCGTCGGCGAAGGCATACTTGCTGGCGTTGGTCACCAGCTCGTTGACGATCAGTCCGAGGGGCACGGCCTGTGCCAGCGGCAGCGCGACGTTGCAGGCCCTGCAGCGCAGGGCGATGCGCGATTTCGAGATCAGTGCCGCCTCGAGATCGGCGCACAGCTCGACGATGAAACGCTCGGAGTCGACCATGGCGTCATCGCCGTCGGCGTGCAGCCGCCGGTGGATGCGCGCCATCACCGTCACCTGATTCACCGCTTGGTCGAGTGCGGATTTGGCCTGCGGATCGGCGATGCCCGCCGCGTGCCTGCGCATCAGGCTCGCCACGGTCGCGAAGTTGTTGGCCACCCGATGGCTGAGCTCCCCGAGCAGCACCGAACTTCTGCTCTCGCGTTCGGCCAGGCGCGCGGTCGCATCGTACGCCTCGATGAAGATCCGCACCAGGCGCGCGGTGGCGAGCGCAGACAAGCACGCCAGCACCAAGTAGAGCTCGACCTTGACGAGATCGGCGGCGTGATGGATGTGCAGCGTTCTACCCGGCTCGAAGAAATGCGTCGACAGCACCGCGGTCGCGGCGGCGGCGCACAGCCCAAGCCGCTGTCCGAAGGCGAGGGTCGTCACCAGCACGACGAGCAGGAACAGCAGGAACGGATCGCCCGGCACGTCCGCCTCGATCGGCAGCTGGCCGAAGTAGGTACCGGCGATGGCGGCAAGCACGATCGCGCAGCGCAGCCACAGCGGCCATCCGCGAACCGATCTGAGGAGGGACAACAACATGCAACGCTCGACCTAGCGGATCACGCTCGCCGGTGCAGCCGCCGCCGACCTTCGCCGAGATTGTGACGGTTTAAGGGCGCATTGCGGGCCACGGCCGGGGCCCCCCGGGAGCATGCGACGACGCGAGCGGCGCTGCAAGGTGGGTGGTGCCGGCGTGCGCTTGCGGCGCCGGGTTGCATGGTTTTCCCCTCCGATCGCCCCGCCTGCGTGGCGGTGCGCGGTGGAGCGGCGGGGCCGGTCAAGGGGCAAAGCCACGGCTACGAGCACGGCTTGACGCCCGGCGGTCAGCAGCGTTGCCGCAAGCGGACGCGGCGCTGACCGGCGCCTCGCGGCCATGGTCGGCGAGCCACGAAGCCAACCTGCCTCTTCGCCTCAGCGCAACCGCTCGGCCAGGCGATGCAAAACCTCGCCTGCCTCGTTGGCGATGCGCGCAACCAGCGCGCCCGCGTCCTCCACCTCGCCGATCAGCCCGGCGCCCTGGCCGCAGGGGAGCACGCCGTTGTCGACGTCGCCATCGATCCGGCCACGATGCGAGGCTGCCTCGCCGACCTCCTGCAGCTGCTGCGGGTAGGGTTTGATGGCCGCCTCCCG
>JBPYEF010000278.1:0-2035 GCA_051985875.1 Hyphomicrobiaceae bacterium | reverse complement strand
CGCGCGAAGCATCGTCACTCATAGCGTCCGTCTCCCGTCCACGCGCCCCAGGCGAGGCGCAGTGTCCAACGAGGAGAAAAGCGGCCGCTAAATTCCAGCTCAGAGCCCGGAGCGCATTCCGCGGCGTTCGCCGAACGCTCGGCGGGGCGCAGGATTTTCCGTTTCGGCGCCGGCGTCGCCTTGGCTGGCTGCAGGCCGCCGTCATGGCAAACGCGGCCAATGTCGCGTATGCGATGACGAACAAGAGCGCATATGAGCGGCTGCTCCACGTCGATTGTAGTGTCCCAACGGGGCATGCTGGTCAACCAAAAGGCGCGTTGGTGCTTAACCCCGGGAACAGTTCAATGCGGCCCTGACTGGCTGCCTTGCCGGGTACTACGGCGCTTCCCCCTGCGCATGGCAGTTGGTGCGGCGGCACGCAGAATGTAACCGCGCGCCGCCACCCCCTTGATAATCGCTGGGGGTGGCTCGCCCAGATCGCGCCTTTGCAGCTCCTTGCAATCGAATACGCACGCACCCGAGCGGCCGGCTGCGCCGCGGGCATCGCCAATCAATGGCACAGGGTTTCGCTCGTCCCACCATTGCCGATGGGTAGCGCGCGCTTGACCATGGCTTCAAACTGTGCGGCCATCAGCCCATAAGACTGGGTGCAGCCATCTCGGCAGCGTCTTCGAGGCGCCGATCGCGCGGGCGCCCCCAAGCAGTGCGAAAGCGCCGACGCCGTCCAGGCCGTGATGCCCTCCAAGCCGGCGAAATGGCGCACCCAGTGGAGGAGCAGTGCCCAGATGACCATTGCTGAGCTAGGGCGCGTCGACGTGCTGGTGATCGGCGCCGGCAACGCTGCGATGAATGCCGCGCTGCAGGCGCGCGAGCTCGGTGCGAGCGTGGCCATGCTCGAGACTGCACCGCGGGAGGATCGCGGCGGCAATTCGGCATTCACTGGCGGTGCCTTTCGCTTCGCATTCCATTCCGTCGGCGACCTTCTCGCTCTTGCCCCGGACATCGCCGACCTCGACCTCAAAAACATCGACTTCGGCACCTACACCCCCGAGCAATATTACGACGACATGCACCGGTTAACCGAGTACCGCTGCGATCCCGAGCTGACCGATGTGCTCATTGCCGACAGCTACGCGGCGGCGTTGTGGCTGCGGAAACAGGGCATCCGCTTTCAGCCTGCGCTCGGCCGGCAGGCGTTCAAGGTCGGCGGCAAATTCAAGTTCTGGGGTGGGCTCGCTTGCCATCTCTTCGGTGGGGGCGCGCAACTGGTCAAAACTCTGCACGAGACCGTCGAGAAAGCTGGCATCAAAGTCCTCTATGATACTACTGCCGTGTCCCTGATCTACGCTGGCCGGCACATCCAAGGCGTGCGGGCACGCAGCGGCGAAGAGGACATCGAGGTGCGGGCGAAGGCGGTAGTGCTCGCCTGCGGCGGTTTTGAATCCAACCCCGAGATGCGTGCGCGCTATCTGGGCCCGAATTGGGACCTCGCCAAGGTTCGCGGCACCCGCTTCAACAACGGCTGGGGGCACCGCATGGCAATAGAGATCGGAGCGGCCACGCACGGCCACTGGTCCGGATCCCATGCCGTGCAATGGGATGTGAACGCGCCACCCTTCGGCGACCTCGTCATTGGCGATCGCTTTCAGAAACACAACTATCCCTTCGGCATCATCGTCAATGCTCGGGGGCAGCGCTTTGTCGACGAGGGCGCCGACTTCCACAGCTACACCTACGCCAAATACGGGCACGAAGTGTTGAAGCAGCCCGGCCTGTTTGCCTGGCAGGTGTTCGACCAGAAGATTGTCGGGCTGCTGCGCGAAGAATACCGGATCTCGCGCATCACTCGCGAGGCCGCCGACACTTTGGAGGAACTGGCCCCGAAGCTCACCGGCGTCGATGCCAAGGGTTTCCTCGAAACCGTGAGCGCTTTCAATGCTGCGCCGCGGCCCGATGTGCCATTCAATCCCAACATCCGCGACGGGCTGGCAACGCGTGGGCTCGCAATCGACAAGAGCAACTGGGCCAATCGGCT
>JBPYEF010000277.1:0-11593 GCA_051985875.1 Hyphomicrobiaceae bacterium | reverse complement strand
GGCCGACCGCCGGCGCAGCGCATGCGGCGGCAATCCGCCAGCTACGCGGCAACAACCCGGCGCTGCCGTTGCAAACAGCGAAGCTTCCGTCATCTTCTTCACTCCAAACGGCAACCGTTCGCTGCCCGTCAGCCGAGACGGCGAAGCCCCGGGGCATCGCGCCCCGCGAACTTGCCGAGCAGCGACCCTACCTGCGCGATCGGCTCCTCGGCGCATGCCGGCCGTGCATGCGAGCGCTATCCCGCACGCTTGAGGACCGCGGATTTGGAGCGGATCACCTGCATCAAATCGTTCCAGGATTTGACGAACGACTTGGCCCCTTCCTCTTGCAGGCGGCGGGACAGCGCAGCGACATCGATTCCCGCCTTGGCAAACCGCGCCAGCTGTGTTGCGCAATCGCCCCCGTCAGCGGCAAGCGTTGCCCCGACCGTGCCGTGTTCGGCCAGCGCGTGCAGCGTTCCCTCGGGCATTGTGTTGACGGTGAACGGCGCGGCCAACGCTTTGACGTACAAGATGTCCGATGCCTTCGCGTCCTTGGTGCCGGTGCTGGCCCATAGCAGGCGCTGTGGGCGCATACCTGCATTGTAGGCGCGCATCCATCGCGGCGAACGCAGCACTTCGAGATAGGCCTGGTAGGTTTGCTTGGCGACCGCGATGCCGAGCTGGTTCTTGAGCTCTTCCGGCACCTCGTTGCCCACCGCGACATCCCAGCGGCTGATGAACACCGATGCCACCGAAGCGATATTGGGATTGAGCCCGGCCGCAATGCGCCGTTCGATCCCGGACATGAACGCGTTGGCGGCCGCAAGGTACTGGTCGGCGGAGAACAGCAGCGTCACGTTGATCGGCACGCCGGCAAAGATCGCCGCTTCGATCGCCGGTAGACCTTCGGCAGTGCCGGGGATCTTGATCAAGATGTTGCGACGCCGCGCCCGCGCATGCAGGTCCTGCGCCGCGGCTATCGTTGCCTTCGTATCGTAGGCCAGCAACGGCGAGACCTCGAGGGAAACCCAGCCATCGACGCCGGAGGTTCGGTCGTGAACCTGCGCGAAGAGATCCGCCGCGCGCCTGAGGTCGTCGAGCGCCAGCTCGAAGAACAGCTCCTCGGGAGGCTTGCCCGCCGCGAGCATTTTCTTGATCGCGTCATCGTAGTCGTTGCCGTGGGTAATGGCGTGGTCGAAGATGGTCGGGTTGGAGGTCAGCCCGGTGATCGACAGCTCTTCGATGTAGCCGCGCAAGGTGCCCGACTGCAGCAAGCCGCGCGTGATATTGTCGAGCCATAGCCTCTGACCGAGATCGTGCAGAACGCGCGTGGCTTTCATGGTGTTACCTCGATGCTGTCTCCGAGTTCAGTAAATAGCGTTCAACCGCGTTGGCGAAGCCCTCCTCGTCGCAAGAGTCGGTGACGGCGCTTGCCTGACGCTTCACCTCGTCGGCAGCATTGCCCATGGCAATGCTGAAGCCCGACCGCTTGAACATCGCCACGTCGTTCGGCTGATCGCCGATGGTAGCGATTGCCTCCTTCGCCATCCCGAGCTCGCGCGCCAGGTAGTCGGTGGTGAAGCCCTTGTTGGCATCGTGATGCGTGACGTCGAGATAGTAGGGCTGCGAACGGGCTGCCGTCGCATGCGCGCCGAACGTCTTCTGCGCATCGGCCTCGCAACGCGCGAGCAGGCCGTGGTCGTCGCTGACGCCAACCACCTTGACCGCCTTGTCCAACACACCGGCAAAATCCCCGACGACCGTCGGCGCGAACTTTACGGTCCACGCCTCGCGATCGACGTGGGGCGCCTTCGGATCGCGGACCAGCCAGTCCTTGCCGGCGTAGACCCAGGCGTCGCATTTGCGTGCGATGATCAGGTCGATCGCCGCCTTGGCGACGTCGGGCGGCAGTCTCTTCTCCTCGATGACGGTGAGATCGGGATGCACGAATTGCCCGCCATTGAAGCCGGCAACCGGCGTGTCGAGGGCCAACGGCTCGATGAGCATGGCCATCCCCCTGGGCGGCCGCCCACTGGTGATGGCAAAGCGGATGCCCGCCTGCCGCAATCGCCGCACGGCATCGCGGGCGCGGTCCGTCAAAACCTGGTCGTGCGTAAGCAGCGTGCCGTCGACGTCCGCCAGCAGAAAGCCAATATGCTGCCGCCCACTCATGGTTTCTGCGCCGAACATTGGCCAATTGGCCGCCACACCCGCTTGCCAGCGGCCGCCAGCAGCGCGTCGGCCGCCTGCGGTCCTTCACTGCCGGAGGCGTAGTCGGGAAAGTCTGCCCGCTTTGCCGCCCAGTCGTCGAGCAGTGGCTGCACGATGCGCCACGCCTCCTCGACCATGTCGTCGCGCATGAACAGCGTCGGGTCGCCTATCATCACGTCGTAAAGCAGTGTTTCGTATCCGACGTTCGGCTCCTTTGCGAACCAATCATCATAACGAAAGTCCATCTGCACGGTGGCAAGATCCACCACCGGTCCCCGGCGCTTGACCTCGAACTGCAACGAAATGCCTTCGTCCGGCGTAATGCGCAGCGTCAACCAGTTGGGTCGCAGGACGTCGACCGGCGTCTCCTGAAACGCCGCGTAGGGCGCCTGCTTGAAGGCGATCGCTATTTCCGTCATCCGTCGCGCCAGGTGCTTGCCGGTACGCAAGAAGAACGGCACCCCGGCCCAGCGCCAATTATCGATCTCCAGCTGCATCGCCACATAGGTCTCGACGTTCGAATTGTCGGCCACATTCGGCTCATGCCGATAGGCCTGCACCGGCTTGCCGAGCACGGCGCCGGCGCCGTACTGGCCACGCACCGCCCGCGCCGGCTTGACCGCCGGCATCGCCGCGAATAGTTCGGCCTTCTTGTTGCGTACCGCGGTGGCATCAAAGCCGGTCGGCGGTTCCATGGCGATCATCGACAGCAGCGTAAACAGGTGGTTCGGGACCATGTCACGCAAGGCTCCGGTCACCTCGTAGAATTTCCCGCGCTGCTCGACGCCGACGGTCTCCGCGACAGTGATCTGCACATGATCGATGCGGTCGCGGTTCCAAATCGGCTCGAACAGCCCGTTGGCAAAACGCAACGCCAAAATGTTCTGGACCGTGTCCTTTCCCAGGAAGTGATCGATCCGGAAGATTTGGTCCTCATGCAGCGTGCGCAGAATGCTGGCATTCAGTTGACGCGCCGACTCCAGGCTATGGCCAAACGGCTTCTCGATGACGACGCGACGCCAAAAGCGCGGTTTTTGCTCGTCCTCGCCTTGGTCGCTCAGCCCGGCCCTACCGAGTTGCTGCACGACGGTGGCAAAGAAGCGGTCGGCGACGGCAAGGTAGAAAATCGCGTTGCCGCGCGTGCCATGCGTTCTCTCCGCCTCCTGCAACGTGCTACGGATCTTCGCGTACAGCTCGGGCTTGGTCAGGTCCCCCTGAACGTAAAACATCCTCTCGGCTATTCGGTTCCAGGCGGTCTCGTCGATTTCCGCGACATTGAACTCCGCCGCGGCATTGCCGACGAAACTCTTCATGGTGTCGTGCAGATGGTCTCGCCAACTCTCGGCGCTGCCCGCGGCCAGGTCCACGCCGATCAGGGCAAAGTTGTCCGGCAGCACCTTGCTGCGGGAGAGATTGTAAAGTGCCGGCACCACCAGGCGCTTGGTGAGGTCGCCCCCGGCACCAAAAATCACCATGGCGCATGCGTCGGCGGCGCGCGCCTGGCGGCGCGCCGAACTCCGAGCTGGCGCAGTCGAGGTATCTGGCATATCGGCACTCTGTGGCGTTCTATGCTCGCGCCTAAACCCGAGATCAAGCGCCCGAGTGTGCGAGTGGTTACACGCTTTGCGCGGTCGCTCTTGACCGCCCCCAAAACTGGCCCCGAGAACTGGCCCCGAGAACTGGCCCCGACAACTGGCCCCGAGAACTAGCCCTGAGAGCCCTGCAATCACGGTGCGTGCCTCTGCACGCGTCTGCATATCCGCACAAACCCTGAATATACGCGGATAGTCATGCAAAGGCCGCGGGCACCGGCACCGAATGCTCAACGCCAACCCTGCGCATGCGCCGCGGCGCGCCAGAATTCATGACCGGCAAGTGATGCCAAAGCGCGTGACGATGCTACACTGATGCATCCCTTCGGTCGCTGCGCAGCGGCACCAAGGCGGCGCAGGCTGCGCCGGCAAGCCGATCCGCATCGACCATGGCCGCAGTCGCCCCTCGCCAGCGAACCGCGCAGCCTGAGAAGCAGCCTGGGAAAGGGATCGTGCATGACGTTCAAGGTTCAGGTCGGCCCGGCGCAGATCGCCATTCATCAGGGCCAAACGGTGCTGGTCACCGAGCCGGACGGCCAGGTGACATGGCCGAGCCAGCGCGGGCTCTACTTCCGCGATACCAGGCTGATCAGCGCCTGGGCGATCTACGCCAACGGCGAGCCCTGGGACCTGCTCAACGGTGGTGCCATCGCCTACAACGTAGCCCGCGTCTTCCTGACCAACCGCGCGATCATCAGCGAGGACGGGCCGATCGCGCCGCGCACCTTGGGGCTCGTGATTGGCCGCCATATCGATGGCGGGCTGCACGAGGACATCGACATCACCAACAACAGCCAGGTGCCCGTACGCTTCAACCTGGAGATCGCGATCCGCGCGGATTTCGCCGACGTGTTCGAGGTGAAGAGCAACAAGATCGTGCGGCGCGGGCGCATTACCACGTCGTGGCAGAAGAAGCGGCAGACAATGCGCCTCATCTACCGCAACAGGGATTTCAGCCGCGAGGTCATCGTTCGCAGTGGCGCAGGCGACGGCGAGCCGACCGTGTATGCCAACGGGCGGCTGAGCTTCAATGTGGTGTTAAACGCCGGCCAGGCCTGGCATCGTTGCCTAATCTACGATCTGGCGGATGGTGCGAACCGCATGCGGGCACCGCGGGAATGCGCCGACGCAAGCGCGCGATCGGTGTTTGCCGGCAAGATGGAGACCTGGCAGCGCACGGTGCTGAAGATCAACACCAGCAATGAGGAATTCTATCGCTGTTACAATCAGGGCGTGCAGGACATGGCCGCCCTGCGCCTGCCGCTGCAGGGCACGGACCACATGGTATTCGTGCCTGCCGCCGGGCTGCCGTGGTTCGTGGCCCTGTTCGGTCGCGACTCCCTGATTGTCTCGCTGCAGACAATGATCGTCTTTCCGCAATTTGCCAGAGGCGCGCTGGAGATCTTGGGGCAGTATCAAGCGAAGGAACGCGATGACTATCGCGACGCCGAGCCCGGTAAGATCCTGCACGAACTACGTTACGGCGAGCTGGCGCATTTCAAGTTGATTCCGCACACGCCGTACTACGGGACTGCCGACGCGACGCCGCTGTATCTGGTGGCCCTGCACGCCGCGTGGCAGGCCACTGCCGACCGCGCGCTGATCGAGCGGAGCCTGCCCATTGCCGAGGCCTGCCTCGCCTGGATCGACAAGTACGGCGACCGCGACGGCGACGGATTTCAGGAATACCAGACGCGCTCGACGGCGGGCTACGAGAATATGGGATGGAAGGACTCCGGTGATGCCGTGATGTACCCCGACGGTACGCTGGTACGCGGACCGAAGGCGCTGTGCGAGTTGCAGGGCTACGTCTACGACGCCTGGCTGTGCATGGCCGACATCTACGATGAGCTCGGCAATCCCAAACGCGCCAGGGCGCTGCGCAAGAAGGCCGCGGCGCTGTTTGAGAGGTTCAACGCGGTATTCTGGGATGAGGAAAGCGGCTTTTATGCCTACGCCCTGGACGGCGACAAGAACAAGGTGCTGTCCGTCGCCTCCAACGTCGGGCAGTGCCTTTGGTCCGGCATCATCGCACCCGAACGGGCCGAAACCGTAGTGAAGCGGCTCATGCGCAAAGACATGTGGAGCGGCTGGGGAATACGTACGCTGTCTGCCGACCACCCCTCTTTCAATCCCTACAATTACCAGACCGGGGCGGTGTGGCCGCACGACAATTCCCTGATTGCGCTCGGCATGCGCCGCTACGGGTTTGCCGCCGAGGCTGCGGCGGTGGCGCGCGATATCAGCGGCGCGGCGGCGCATTTTCTTCTCAACCAATTACCGGAGCTGTATGCAGGGTTGCAGCGCGACCCCACCAGCTTCCCGGTGCAGTATCTCGGCGCCAACGTGCCGCAGGCCTGGGCCGCGGGGACGCCGTTCATGCTGCTGCAGGCGATGCTCGGGCTGCAACAGGACGCGCCGCACGACAAGCTGTACGTCGATCCTGCGCTACCGGACTGGCTGCCGGATGTGCGGCTGACGGATCTGCGCCTGGGAAAGCGGCGCTTCGACATCCGCTTCTGGCGCCGGGGCAAGGACACGGCTTTCGAGGTTCTATCCGGGAAACGCGCGGCGGTTGAACACCGCAGCATCATGCAGGGCGGACGGGTAGCGGGCGACCGCGGACCGCCGTCCGTTGCCAGGCCGGCTCAGAGGCCGGCGCTCGCCGCCGCCAACGGCCGTCGCGAGGATCATCGGCCCGGCAAGGTCGCCTGAGCTGACCTCCACTCTGCCAAAGGCCGGCTGCCAAGGCCGGCGGCAACCGCTCGCGCGCGCCCTTTGCGCCTAGCCGCTGCCGGGCTATGCGGCTATCCTGTTCGGGGTGGCGTAAGCGGGATTGCGCCGCCCCGCGCCGACGCCAGGGAGGGCAGAGGATGCGGCTCAGGGACAAGGTGGCTGTCGTGACCGGTGCGGCCTCGGGCATGGGTGCGGCGACCGCGCGCCTGTTTGCGCGCGAAGGCGCCAAGGTCGTCCTTGCCGACGTGCTCGAGGCGGAGGCTCAGGAGGTCGCCGCGGCCATCGGCGCCAGCGGCGGAACGACGCTGTTCCGACGCCTCGACGTTAGCAATGCAGGTGATTGGGATGCCGCCGTCGCCGCGGCCCTTGCGGCCTACGGGCGCCTCGACATCCTGATCAACAACGCTGGCGTGAGCGGCAGCGATCCCGATCGACTGAGCATGGCGACCTGGGAGACGCAGATGCGCGTCAATGCGACCGGCGTGTTCCTCGGCATGCGCGCGGTCATCCCGACGATGCAGAAGGCGGAGCGTGGGGCGATAGTCAATATCTCCTCGATATCCGGGATCGTCGGGCAGGACTTCGTGCACATGGGCTACAATGCGGCGAAAGGCGCAATTCGCGCCATGACAAAGGCTGCCGCCGTGCAGTTCGCCAAGGACGGCATTCGCGTCAATTCCGTGCACCCGGGGCTGATGCCGCCCATGCGCACCTCGCGCCTCTCGGCCGACCCCTCCATCCGCGCCGCCCTGCTCGCCGCGATCCCGATGCGGCGGGTGGGGCGAATCGAGGAGGTCGCCAACGCCAATCTATTCCTCGCCTCGGACGAGGCCTCCTACATCACGGGTATCGAGATGCCGGTCGACGGCGGCTTCCTCGCGGCCTGAAGCTGCTTCCGACCTGGCCACGCCGCGACGCCTGCAGCATCGCCGAGGCGGCTGTGGAAAGTCCGCGCGACGCCCATTCGGGGCGACCGTCGTCGCCGCGGCGCGGGGTCGCCCCAGCGCCTCGGCTGCGCGCTGGCGCCGGCAAACCGCCGCCGCAACCATGCGCTGTCCCGGGCCCCCAACCTGGCCACAACGCACGCTCCTCGGCCTAACCCCGTCTCGCCCAGCCTGGCGCTCCTAGACCCGACATTTGGCTCCTACACTTGGCTCCTCCGCCGGCGGCGCTCGCCGCGACCGGCCCGAGCCTGTGGGCTTACAGGGAGGCTGGACCCGGCAGCTGCGCCCGGGTAGCAGCGCGGTGGCGGCTGCGCAGCCCACCCACGCGAAGACCATGGCGCCCCGGGCGCCGGTGCACTAACATCTGCCCACCCCGGCAGACGTGCCGCAAAAAAGCAAGGGGGCTGCATCCCCCGCAGCCAACGCCGAGAAGGGAGGAAGACGCTGTGAGGGGCCACGGCCTCAGTCGGGCGTGCATGCCCAGTTTGCTGTCGCGCTGCGTCGATGCAGGGGCGGCCGCATGAACATCGCCGAGACCGCGCAGCAGATCGCTGCGGCCAGCGTGCAGATGTCCATCGCCGACGTGTCGAAGCACTTTGGCGGCGTCACCGCCGTGGACGGTGTCTCGCTCGACATCGCCAAGGGCAGCATCCTGTCGATCATCGGTCCCAACGGAGCCGGCAAGACTTCGCTGCTCAATATGATTTCCGGGTTCTATAAGCCCGACGCAGGCTCCATCCGGCTCGAAGGCCGCGACATCACCCATCTGCGGCCGAGCGCCATCGCCGCCCTCGGCATTGCCCGCACTTTCCAGAACATCGCCCTGTTCAGCGGCCTCACCGTGCTCGACAACCTGATGCTCGGTCGGCATGTGCGCATGCGCTCCGGCATAATGGGCAGCGTGTTGTACTGGGGCCTTGCGCAACGCGAGGAGATCCGCCACCGCCAGGCCTGCGAGGAGATCATCGAATTCCTCAAGCTACAGGATCTGCGCAAGATGCCGACGGCGGCACTGGCTTACGGCCTGCGCAAGCGCGTGGAGCTCGGCCGAGCGCTGGCGCTCGAACCGAAGATCCTGCTGCTCGACGAACCGATGGGCGGCATGAACCAGGACGAGAAGGAGGACATGGCGCGCTATGTGCTCGACGTTAACCAGGAGCGCGGCGTGACCGTGGTGCTGATCGAACACGACATGGGCGTCGTGATGGACATATCCGACCGCGTCGTCGTCCTCGATCGCGGCCGGCGCATAGCTGCCGGTGCGCCCGCTGAAGTGCAATGCGACCCGGCCGTCATTGCCGCTTACCTCGGCAGCAGGAAGGAAGCAACGGCATGAAGCTTGCCGGCGATACCAAAACCGACACCTTGCCGAAGCTGTTGCACCGCAACGCCGAGCGCTACCCGCGCCGGACAGGCATGCGCGAGAAGGACCGCGGCATCTGGCAGAGCTACAACTGGCGCACCTGCGAGGCGCACGTACGCGACGCGGCGCTCGGGCTCGCGGCGAAGGGATTCGCTCGCGGCGACAAGCTTTCCGTTCTCGGCGACAATCGGCCGCGCCTCTACTGGGCTCAGCTTGCTACCCAGGCGCTCGGCGGCATGTCGGTGCCGCTCTATCAGGACTCGATCGCCAGCGAGCTCGCCTACGTGCTGAGCCACGCCGAGGTGTCGGTGGTGGTGGCCGAGGACCAGGAGCAGGTCGACAAGATCCTCTCGGTGCGCGGCGAGCTCCCGCACTTGCGCCTGATCGTCTACGAGGATCCACGCGGCATGAGCGCCTACCGCGACGACATGTTGCAGTCGTTCGCGGAGCTCGAGGCGGCCGGGCGCGCGTTCGGCGAGCAGCATCCGGACTATTACGCTCACGAGCTGCAGCAGGGCCGCGCCGAGGACGTGGCGCTGATTGCCTACACCTCTGGGACCACCGGCAGGTCGAAAGGCGCGCTGTTGAGCCATGCCAACATGATCGCCACGTCCGAAAGCTTTGCCGCGGTCGAGGCCATCGCGCGCGGCGACAACTGGCTGTGCTACCTGCCGATGGGGTGGGTGGGTGATTCGATTTTCTCCCTCAGCACCAGTCTGGTGACGGCCGCCACCTGCAACTGTCCCGAAAGTCCCGAGACCGTGCAGCGCGATCTGCGGGAGCTCGGACCCTCGGCACTGCTCGGGCCGCCCCGCATCTGGGAGAACATGCTCACCGCCGTACAGGTGCGCGCCGCCGACGCGTCCTGGCTGAAGCGGCACGTGTTTGAGTACTTCCGCGAGGTCGCCGACCGGCGCGAGCTGCTCCTCGGCGATGCCAAGCCGATACCGTTTGCAACCCGGCTGGCCTATCGCCTCGGCGAATTCCTCGTCTACGGGCCGGTGCGCGATCAGCTCGGCCTGCGCAACGCGCGCTGGTGCCTGACCGGAGGCGCGCCGCTGGGCGCCGACGCCTTCCGCTTCTTCCGCTCCTTCGGCATCAACCTGAAGCAGATCTACGGCGCAACCGAAGCGAGCGCACTGGTTGCCGTGCAAAGCGACGCCGAAGCCGATCCGAATACCGTCGGCCGCGCCCTGCCGGGCACCGAGGTGAGAATCGGCGATGCCGGCGAGGTGATGGTGCGCGGGCCCGGCGTGTTCCTCGGCTACTACAAGCAGGAGGAGGCGACGCGCGAGGCCCTGACCGCGGAGGGATGGCTCCGGACCGGCGATGCCGGCCTGCTCGACCCGCGCGGTCGCATTGCCATCATCGATCGTGCCAAGGACGTCGGCAAACTCGCCGACGGCACGCCGTTCGCGCCACAGTTCATCGAGAACAAGCTCAAGTTCAGCCCCTATATCCGCGAGGCGGTGGCTTTCGGTGACGGATGCGCATTTGTCAGCGCCATGATCGCCATCGACATGAGCACTGTGGGCAAGTGGGCGGAGAAGCGCGGGCTGCCCTACACGAGCTATGTCGATCTGAGCAGCCGGCCAGAGGTGGCGCAGCTGATCATCGATGAGGCGCACAAGATCAACGCCACGCTGCCCGGCAGCATTAGGGTTGCGCGCCTCGTTCTCCTCAACAAGGAGCTCGACGCCGACGACGCGGAGATCACCCGCACGCGCAAGGTGCGGCGCGCGTTCGTTGCCGAGAAATACGCGGCGCTGATCGCGGCGTTCTACGATGGGGGCACGGAGGCGCGCGTGACCATGCAGATCACCTTCGAGGACGGACGCAAGAGCGCAATGACCACGACCCTCAAGATTCACGACGTAAGGGTGTCGGAGGGCCGGCGCATGGCGGCATGAGGCGGGCGTGATGTCGGACGAACTGCAATTCGCGCTGGCGCTGGTGGTCAGCGGCCTGTCGATCGGTCTGATGTACGCGCTGATCGCGCTGGGATTCGTGCTCGTCTACAAGGCGACCGACGCGATCAATTTCGCGCAGGGCGAGTTCGTCATGCTGGCGGGGTTCATCGCCGCGATCGCGCTCGGCATCAAGGGCATGCCCGTCGCCGGCGCCATCGCCGCGGCAATCGGCGTGATGATCCTGTTCGGATTTGCGCTCGAGCGCATCGTACTGCGGCCGCTGCTCGGGCGCCCGATCATTGCCGTGATCATGGCCACGATCGGCCTTGGCGCCATCCTACGCGGCCTGCCGCCGATCACCGTCGGTGGTGAGACGCGCGCGCTGACCCTGCCGATCGGCGATACCCCGGTGGAAATCGGGCCGGTGTCGCTGCCGCCGATCCAGATCCTCGGCGTCGTCGTCACCCTGCTGCTGCTGGCGGTGTGCACGTGGTTCTTCCTCAAGAGCCGGATGGGCATCGCCATGCGCGCCGTCGCCGACAACCAGCAGGTGGCGATGGCCATGGGCATCAACGTCGAGCGCTACTTCGCCCTCGCCTGGGGCATGGCCGGCATCGTCTCGGCGCTCGGTGGGATAATCTGGGGCAGCATGCTCGGGGTCGACACGCAATTGGCGCTGATCGGGCTCAAGGTCTTTCCGGTCGTCATCCTCGGCGGCCTTGATTCGATCGTCGGGGCGGTGGTCGGCGGGCTGATCATCGGGCTCGTCGAGAGCCTGGCCGCCGGCTACCTCGACCCCTACGTCGGCGGCGGCACCAAGGACTTCGCGCCCTATGTCCTGATGATTCTCGCGCT
>JBPYEF010000276.1:0-5060 GCA_051985875.1 Hyphomicrobiaceae bacterium | reverse complement strand
AGCCAGCGATTGTTGTGCCAGGAGGGGTGGGGCAAGGCAAGCCGCCGCGGGCGCCCTGCTCCCGCCAGCAATTCGCGCCAGCGCGCGACCGTTTCGGTCATGCCGGTGCTGCGCGGGTGACCGAGGTGCCAGCGTTGCGCATGGCTGCCGACCAGCAGCATGAGCTCGGTGTGCGGCAAGTGGGCGAGGATGCGCGCCTGCCAAAGGGGTGCGCATTCCGCGCGCGGCGGCAGGTCGCCGCCCGCGGCATCGTGGCCGGGGAAGCAGAGGCCGATCGGCACGATCGCCACGCGGGTTGGATCGTAGAACTCCTCGGCCGTGACCGCGAGCCATGCGCGCAGCCGCTGCCCGGAGGCGTCGGCGAACGGCACGCCGGAGGCATGCACGCGCGCGCCGGGCGCTTGTCCGCAAATCAGCAGGCGGGCGCTGTTCTCGGCGCGCAGGACGGGGCGCGGCTCGTGCGGCAGGCGGGCGGCGCGTGGGTGGTCGCGGCACACCCGGCATCGGCGCGCTTCGGCGATGAGGCGGGCAAGGGCGCGCCCCTGTGCGCTCATAGCTCCAACACCAGGCCGTCCTCGGCGAGCACGACCCCGGGGTAGTTCACCTCCGCGCGGCGCGCCAGCATCGTCTCACCCATATGCGCCAGCACCACGCGCTTGGGGGCCATGCGCGGAAGCACGCTGCGAATGCGGGTCCAACTCATGTGGAAGCGCGGCGCGCCCTCGAACTGATAACACTCGGTGATGTAGAGGTCGGCATGGCTGCCGGCGGCGAGCAGGCTGTCGACCCATTCGGTGTCGCCGGAGAACGCCAGTACCTTTTCGCCAAGATGGAAGCGCAGTGCATAGGAGGGGGCGCCGGAGGGATGGTTGACCTCGAAGGGCGTCACGCGCACGCCCGCAACCTCGCACTGCTCGCCAGGGCGCATCTCCACAAAGCGCAGCGGAAAGCGGATGCCGACCATCGACCCGGGAAATAGTGCCTCTGCGGCTGTGGCGAGCCGCTGCTCGACGCCTGGCGGGCCGACGATGGTCAGGGGCGTCGCGCGCTTGCCGACGTGCTGGGCGTGCACCAGCCACCATACCAGGCCCGCGAAATGGTCACCGTGCAGGTGGGAGATGAAGATGGTCGCAATGCCGTTGGGGTCGATGCCGAGCTGCGCCATGCCGATCAGCACGGTTGCCCCGCAATCGACGAGGAAGCGGGTCGCTCCCGCCTCCACGTGGTAGCTGCTCTGCAAACGCCCGCCGGAGCCGAAGGCGTCGCCGCATCCCACGATCGTCACTTTCATGGCGTCTTGTCCCGCGTCCGGGTCTCGATTCTCCATTATTTACACGCTGCAGCGGTCCGTCTGTTCCCTAGGGAACAGACGGACCGAAACTTCGCCGACACGCGCCGCGAATGCCTCACGCCGCCGCACTGGGGCGAGCAGCGACTTCCTTGTACCAGCGCGCTACGTTAACCAGGGAAGCCGGCCGTTCAATGCGTGCCGGCTTCATGAAATCGACGGCCACCAGCGCCGTGATGTCGGCGACCGAATAGGACGCCCCGGCGACGAAGGGGTGCTGGCGCAATTGCGCGTCCAGGATGTGCAACATCTCCAGCGCACGCGGCTTGTTCGCCTCGCCCCAGGCCTGCACCTGCGGCACCTCAAGCGCGGCCATCGCCGGGTGCAGGTGGCGAAAGGCCTGGGCCACGCTGAACAGCAGCTGAAGCTCCATGCGCCAATTCCACATCTCCACCCGCGCCCGCTCGAGCGCGCCCTTTCCGAACAGCGCCGGGTCTGGATTCGTTTCCTCAAAGTAGCGGCAGATCGCCATGCTCTCGGCAATCGCGGTGCCATCCTCAAGGAGGAGCACGGGCACCCGCTGCAGGGGATTGAGCGTCGTGAAGGCCTCGGTCTTCAGCGCCCCGCGCATCAAGTCGAGTTCCTCAAAGGGTATCTGCAACCCCTTTTCGGCGAGGAAAATACGCACCCGCCGCGGATTGGGGGCCATGCGCGTCTGCAAGATCTTCATCGGCCTCGACCTTAGCGGCCAAGCGGGGCGGGGGCCGCAAACGATACCGCGCGCCGCGCGGCTTGCGCCTCCGCACTCCTAGAGGAGCGCACCGCTGCGCGCAAGCCGGGGGGAGCCGTTGCCCTCGCCGCAAGCGTCTATGCTGCGCCGCAGCAAGTGAAAGAAACCATTGATAAACCCGGCCTTAGGGTTTTGCCATGAGACTTGCGCCGGGCCACCCGGGGCCCGGCCAGCCCCGCTCGGGCGGGTGGAGGACTTCTCGTCGTGACGCCTGACGGCGCGGACAGCTGCGAGGCGCAGGACGCGCGCGCTGGGGAGCCGCGCGGTGCGCACGTCGCCATCCGCGAGCGGCGCGCCCGGTCCCCGCAGGCGATCGAAGCGGATTTCGCCTACGAACTCCTTTGCCTGTTCGTGCACAACGAGCTCTCGGCACGCATCACCGTTCCCCTGCTGGCGGTGATCTTCTGCCTCGCCGCGATGTTCTGGGCACCCGTGCCACAGGCCTCGGCATGGCTTGCCACCGTCATCGCCACAAAGTTTTTCATGATTGCCGCCTGCCGTCGGTTCCTCGCGGCACCGCGCGGCGCATTGTGCGTCGCCAAATGGCGCGATGCGTTCGTTTGGCTCGAGCTTGCCAGCGGCGTCGCCTGGGGCGGGATGGCCGTCGTCGGCTTCGACAGCCCCGACGCCATCAGTCACGTGTTCGTTCTCACATCCCTGATCGTGCTGCTCGCGATCCGTATGACGTTCGCCTCGGCGGTGATGAGCATCCTCTATGTCGGCACCGTGCCGATGACGCTGGCGGTGGTCGGTCGCCTGCTGCTGCAGGGGCATCCGTTCTATGTGGCAATGGCGGCGATGGCCATCGGCCTGCACGCCTATTTTATCTTCCTCGCCAAGGGCCTCAATTCCACGGCGCTGGCCATGCTCGAATTTCGCGCCGAAAAGGACGCCCTGGTCGCCGAGATCGAGGAAGAAAAGTCGATTTCCGATGAGGCGCGCCGGCGCGCTGAATCCGCCAACGTTGCCAAATCGCGTTTTCTCGCCACCATGAGCCATGAGCTCAGAACGCCGCTCAATGCCATCCTTGGCTTCTCCGAGGTGATGAAGAGCGAGCTGCTCGGCAGGATGGAGAACGAGCAGTATCGGGACTATGCCGGCAGCATTCACGACAGCGGGCGACACCTGTTGCAGCTGATCAACGAGATCCTCGATTTGTCGCGCATCGAGGCGGGGCGCTACGAGCTGCACGAGGAGCCGGTGTGCCTGCGCGATCTGATTGAGGATTGCCTGCGCCTGCTGCATCTACGCGCCCAGAGCAAGGGTCTCACCGTGGCGCTGCAATTCGCCGACGGGCTCGAGCCAGTGTGGGCCGACCAACGCGCCATGCGCCAGATCTGCCTCAACCTGATGTCCAACGCCCTCAAATTCACGCCGCGCGGGGGGCGGATCACGCTGAGCCTTACGGCCGCAGCCGACGGCGGCCAGACATTCATCGTCAAGGACACCGGGCCCGGCATTCCCAAGGAGGAGATCCCGCGCGTGATGCAGGCCTTCGGTCAGGGTTCGCTGGCGCAGCACAGCGCCGAGGGTGGCACCGGACTTGGGCTGCCGATCGTGCAAAATCTCGTCGCCCTGCACGGCGGCACCTTCGAGCTTCGCTCGGAACTGCGCAAGGGGACGGAGGCTATCGTCGGCCTGCCAAGGACGCGGATGCTTGAGACCGTGCCACCCCTGCAACCGCTTGGAGAGGAGCGCGATCGCCACGCTGCGGCCGAAACGCCGCAGTGGCGGCGATGCTTCGCCACCGGCACGCCGGTGGCCGGCGCCGCGCCATCCACAGTCGCCCCGTGAGCAGCCGTCGAGGACATTGTGTTCCTATTCCCCACTGCCTACATTCCGGGGCGGCCAGCCCCGCGGCACCGCTTCCTCCATGGGAAAGCGGCGGGCCTCATGTTTGACGCGGCCATGGGTGACGATGGTCATGGGACCGATGCCCTCGTTTGCACCGATGGTCGTGGCTGCTGAGGCGGTTGGAGGTGGTGGCGACGCGGCAGGTGTGCGGGATCGGTGCGCGGAGGTGTAGCGGCAGCGGCGCCGGGTGGGGCGTCGGGTTGGCCCTTCACTGGGCCCAAACTGGGCCCAAACTGGGCCCAAGCTGGCGCGAGGCGGCCGATAGGTTGCCGCAAGCGGCCGGCCGAGAGGTGATGGCATGGGCGCATGGATCGCGCTGACGCTGCTGGTGATCGCCGGCTTGGCGCTCCTGCTGCGCACCGATGCCGGTTCGATCGCCGGCTTCGACCCGTCCGATTTCGCCATTGCCGTCGCCGGTGTCGCCCTGGTGATCTTTCTCGGCTCCTCACTGACCGGCAGTTACCGCGGCCGCGGCGGGCGGGCGCTGCGTGATCTTCTCACCTGGGCGGGCATGGCACTCGTGCTGGTTGCCGGCTACAGCTATCGCGAGGAACTGTTCACCATTGGCCATCGGGTGATCTACGAGCTGTTGCCGCCCGGGTCGCCGCTGCGTGGCGACACGCAGATCGAAGGCGAGCACTCCGTGCGCATCCGGCGGCGCCCGGATGGGCATTTCATCGCCAAGACCCGGGTCAATGGCGTGGTGCTGACCATGTTGGTCGACACCGGCGCCTCCACCGTGGTGCTGCGGCCCGGGGACGCTCAGCGCGTTGGCATCGACATCGAAAAGCTCAGGTATTCGGTGCCGGTGCAGACCGCGAACGGCACCACCTACGCGGCTCACGTCAGGCTGCGGACGCTTGCGCTCGGGCCCATTGCCATCGACGACGTCGACGCCCTGGTGGCCAAGCCCAACGCGCTCAAGGAAAATTTGCTCGGCATGAGCTTTCTGGGCCGCTTGCGCTCCTATGAGTTCACCAGCGATATGCTGACGCTGCGCAGCTAGATCGCCCATTGTCTGCCGTTGCGCGGCTGGCGCCGGTGCCGACGCCTTGCCCGGTGGCGGGCCGGCGTCGTCTCCCCGAAGCGGACCCCGCGCGGTGCGTTGCGGTGGTCAGCGCGTTTACG
>JBPYEF010000275.1:0-5975 GCA_051985875.1 Hyphomicrobiaceae bacterium | reverse complement strand
CGATCCGCGGCGCGAAGCCTTCGGGCGTACCGTCGGCCAAAAACCCGACGGCCGGTTTCGACGCGGCCTGCGCGTACGTCGCGAAGGGCCGCGCGGCCACACCGGCGCCGATCATGCCGAGCAAAGTGCGTCGCTTCATGTTCCCCCCCTGATCGCGAGAACGATGAGCCATCATAGCGCGGCTGGAAGCCCACAGTCCCCTCGGTCCGGCGGCGAACGGGTCGCGATCCCGGGAAAATGGAAATCGGCGGGCCGGGTCAGCGATAGTAGGCGACCAGCGGCAGATCGAAGGTCGCGGTATCGCCCTTGATCTCAGGCGGAAGCGGGTCGTAGGGCGAGCCCGACCGCACCCCCGCGACCACGCCCTGGTCGATCGTCGGAAAGCCGCTCGATCTCACGACGGCGATATTCAAGAGCCGCCCGTCACGCGCCACCACGATGCGCACCACGGTGACGCCCTCGCGCACGGGCACGTCGGCCTTGAAGCGATAGTTGGCAAGCTTGCGCACGATCTGCCAGCGGTAATTGTCGCCGACGCGCGCGCGGTTGTAGACGTCGGCCGGATTGACGAAGGGTGACGCCGACGCCTCCTCGCCGCGTGCCACGGCTGGCGGCCGCCGCTGTGTCCCGGGGGTCAACGGCGAGGAACGGATCTGGTTCTGCGACGGCGGATTGGGCCTGGCGGCCGCCGCCTTCGCCGGAGGCGTGGGCTGCGCCGGTGTCGCAGGCTTAGGCACGGCGAAGGCGTTGTCGCTTGGCGCCGGCGGCTCGGCTTGGGGCGGCGGCAGGGTCTGCTCGAGCGAGGGCGCCTCTTGTGGCAATGTCTCCATCGGCTTCTGCGGCGCGAGCTCCGGGGCCTTGGGCGGCACCTGGGTTGCCTTGTCGGCCGTGATGGCGGCGGGCGGCGGGATGCCGAGCAGCGGCGGCAGCGGCTTGGACTCGCTCGGGAGCGCTTTCGCGACCGGCGGCGGCTTCACCGGCTGCTCGAAAGTGACATCGACAACTTCCGGGTTGGCCGGCAAGCGCGGCGGATGCTGCGCCATCCACCACAGCGCCAGCGCCGCCGCGCCATGCACCAGCGCCGCCAGGGCCAGCGCCGAAGGCGACATGTGGTCGAACCGCAATTTGGAGGCGCTGAGGACCTGCACGAAACCGTATCTAGGCCGCCGAGGCCGGCCCCGCCAGCCTGTCCCTAGGGTCCATGGCGGTTCGGTTGCGAACGACACGGCAACGTTACCCGAGCCACGTTACAACCGGTCCTTCGTCGCGCTACAAAGCTTCGGTGAGCAGGGGGACCGTCGTCGCGGCGGCATTTGCCGCCGCTTTTTTGTTGCCGGCGCTGGCCGCGCCCGTTTGCGCGACCGACCGGCCCGATGAAGCCAAGGTGGCGGAAGAGCAGCTGCTTGGCAGCGACAGCGACGATGCCGCCTTTGCCGCCCTGCTCCCCTTCGCGCGCCAGTTCCACGCCGAGGGCACGGTGGCGGGTTCGCTGGCGCAATCGGCGGCCGACGCCGGCGTGCCGGTCGCCCCCATGTTCGAAGCCCTGCATGCTCTCAGTTCGGCGATCGATCTCGAGCGCGAAGTGCGCGACGGCGACCGCTTCTACGTGCGCTGGCAGCGCACCTTCACGATCGACGGCCAGCCGGTCGGCATCGGCCGCGTTCTGACCGTCGAGCTCGTCACCAAGGCCCAGGGTCCGAACAAGGGCACGATCATCATCAGCCGCTTCGAACCGATGCATCAGCCGCCGGGCGAGCCCGTCCGGTTCTGGCTGGCCAACGGCAAGGCCGCCGCGCCGCCGCCCATTCGCCTGCCGCTCGATCGCATCACCATCACGTCGGGCTTCGGCCTGCGTACCGATCCGCTCGACCAGCCGCAGCGCACGCCGCCGGTCCTGGCGCCCGCACCTGCGGCCGAGCCGGCCGCACCGCCGCCCTCGCCGCCGCGAAAGGTCGAGGACACCCGCGAGATTACGCGGGCTCAAATGGGCTACGGCACCGGCGGGCAATTGGGCAGCACCCGCCCGGCCGAGCTAGGCGGCAACAATTTCGATCTCGACCGCATTATGGCCGAGCGGCGTGTGCGGGAGCGCGAAGCCGCCGCGCGCAAGGCAGCGGAGAAAGTGGCGGCGGAGCACGAGGCCGAGGAACGTGCTAAGCGGCCGATGATCTCGCTGCGACAGCCAGCGGCCCCCAAGAAGCCGATCGTGCTCTACATGCACGAGGGGCTCGATCTTTTGGGCAATATCCGCACGCCCATCTACGCCGCCGCCGACGGCCTGGTGACCCTGGCGCGTCCCGACCGCGGCTACGGCAACGCCATCCACATCGAGCACGCCGGCCGCATGGGCACGATCTACGGCCACCTGTCGCGTTTCGCGCCCGGCATCGAGGCCGGCACCATCGTCGAGCGCGGCGATGTCATAGGCTTTGTCGGCAGCACCGGCCGCTCGACGGGCGCCCATCTTCATTTCGAGCTCCTGGTCGGCGGCAAGCCGGTGAACCCGCTGCCCTCGACCAAGGACGCGCAGCTGAGCGCCTTCGATTTCGCGCGCTTCAAGAAGCAGCTGGCGGCAGAGGATGCCGAACGCCGCCTGGAGCGCCGGCTCGCCGACGAGGCGGAGGCCGCCACCTCTTCGGCAGAGGCGCCGTCCGTCGCCCGGGCGCGCTGACTCACATAGCCTCGGCGCTCACGCCGTTTGCAGAAGCTCCTTCGCCGTGGCGCCCTTCTTCATGCGCGCGATGAAATCATCGGGGTCGTACTCGACGCCGACCGGGTTCTTGGCGAAGGCTTGCGACTTCATGAAGGCCTGGCACTCGCGCGACGTCGCGAAGTTGTCGACCTGCAGCTCGACCTGGTTGTTGTCGGGATCGCGGAAGTACATCGACGTCGTGACGCCGTGATTGATGCACCAGAACGGCGTGATGCCCTTGGTTTTCAGCCGCGCGTAGGTTTCGAGGAGGTCACCCAGGCCCTCGAGCGTGAAGGCGATGTGATGCAGACCGCTCTCGCGGCCGGCCAGCATGCCTTTTGCGTCCGGCTGGCGCTTCTGCAGCTCGCCGGGATTGATGAAGGCCACGCGATGATGCTCGTCGTCGTAGCTCATGAACGAGATGAAACCCGCGTCGTGCACCATCTCGCCCTCGAGCACGGTGCAATACCAGTCCTGCAGGGCCTTGGGATTGTTGGTCTGCAGCACGATGTGCGAGATCCTGATCGGCGACGCCATTCGAGTACCCTCCTCTGATTGCCGGGCGAGGATCGTCTGCGCTCGCCGGGTTGGCAACATCAAGCTCGCCCCGCCTGTCATCTCTTTGCAATTGCGTGGACTTTCCATGTAGCGGCCATAATCGGCGACTCTGGCGACGGAGGCGTATTCTGGCGCGCATGAAATGCTTCCCGCCCGGGCGACAACGCAGCAAGCGCCCGATGCCCAAGTGCAAATCCGAATGGTCGGCCGAGCGGCGGCTTGTCCACTACACGAGGGCCGATCCCCTGAGCGGTTGTCACATCTGGCACGGGTCACGAATTCGTGGGGGATACGGCAACATCGAGATCCATGGACAGCAATGGCTGACGCATCGGCTAGCCTGGACTCTGAAGCACGGACCGATCCCTGCGGGCATGATGATTTGTCACCGGTGCGACGAGCGCCGCTGCTGCAACCCCGACCATCTTTTCCTCGGCACGCGCGGCGACAACATGGCCGACCTCAAGACCAAGCGCGCGGCACGCGGCGAGGCGCGAGCAAGTGACATCGGCACCATTCGCATCATCTATCGCGGCGTCGAGCTCGTTGGCGAGGTCAAAGTTGTGGCGGTCGATCCGAGGGTGAAGGCTGTCCAGGAGTCGTCACGCTGATGCGTGGAAGACACACCCGATCGCTATCTCGTACGACAGTGCTCTTGTCACACCGAGTTTCGTTGTCCGCGCGACTCACGAAGCGTAGTTTGATTCGTCCGAAGTGTGGTCCCTTAGATCATGACCAATCGCAAGCGTAACCGTCTGATCGACCTCGCCCTGATGGGCCTTGTAGCGGTTGCCTGGCTCGGCACCGCGACCCTGGCGCTGGCCGGCAGGTTCTGACGATCTCTCTGCCGTCATCGGCCGCCGCCTAGGGCCTCGCCCTTTCGGCTCCCGCGCCCCTGCGGGCTACGGCTGGACCTTACGACAGCCCCCGATCGTCACAGCTTCAACGGCGGCCAGACTTCGCGGAGCGCCCGGCCTTCTTCTTTGCCGCGGCCTGCTCTTTAGCTGCGCCAGACGGGGTCGCGTTCCCAGCGGCATGCGGCGACGCGCCGCCAGCCAGATTAATGGTGAACTGATCGTACTGCTTGGTCTGCGGCGTCTGGCTTTCGGCGTAGGGTGCCGAGAAGTAGGTGCCGACGATTTGCTTTTGCGTGATCTCGACCCGGCAAAAGCCGAAATTATCCTGATCATACTGATTGAGCGTCAGGGTCGGCGACAGCTTCAGCGGCGCCTTGGGGTAGCCGCCGTTGATCTTGTGCAGTTTTCCGAGTTTCGAATAGCCGCAGTTGCCGAGCACGACGCAGGTGATGTTGCCGGTCTGCTCAGCAACCGTGAAGCGCTGGTAGTTGTGGACGTGGCCCGACAGGATCAGCTGCGGATACCGGTTCGTTGCCGCGAAGCTCTCGAACAGGACCCTTTCCGCGGCGGTACTGCCGGAATGCTCCGCGTCGCCCGAATAGGGCGGATGGTGGATGGCAACGATCAATGCCTTGTTCGGATCGGCGGCCTTCAACTCACCCTTGAACCACTCGATCTGGTCAGGATGAATCTCGGCGTCGTTTTCGCTCACGTTGGAAAACAGGCCGATGATCGTGGCGAGCGGTGTGGTGAACGTCCAGTAGACGTTCGGCAGGTTCATCTGCGTGCGCTGCGACGTGGTCTTCAGCGATCCGAGCTTGTTTGGCGTCGGCGACATGAAGTTCTGGGTCCAGCCATCAAGCGGCTTCTTGTTCGGGTCGACGATGTGATTCGGGCTGTCCTGCGGATCGTCAGGCTGGCAGTCGTGGTTTCCGGCAATGGACACGATCAGGGCCGGGTATTCGGCGTAGGTTTCGTAGAAGCACGACCCGTACTTGTCGATGTCGCCGGCAAAATAGACGACGTCTCCCAGGTGATACATGAAGGCCGGCACGTCATCGGCGGGGCTGTTGTCGTAGTCGGCCGTCATCATTTCGGCGACGAAATCCATTTGCTTGCCGCGCTCGTCGCCGGTGTCGCCGACGGTGTGGAATACCAATTTGCCGGCTTTGGTGATTTGCGCGACGTCGTCGGGGTGCAAGAGATCGCTGAGATCGAAGCGATAGGGCGGCTTACCGAGCGGTGTCGGCAACGGCTGGAACGGGAAGTGCGGGAGCGTGAACCCTGTTCCCTGCACTGGCAGCTTCGAGCCCGCGGCATGGGATTTCCCGGCGCTCGGTGCAGCCGATGGTGACGCCACCGACGGCTGCCGATTGCCCGCCACACGACCGTAGGTGAAAGTGCGCTGGCTCATCTCTTACCCCCTCTGTTCGCGACGACAGGGATTTGCCGCAACCCAGGGTAGGCAAAGCGAGCCATCCTGAATGTGCAATTTCCCACACTCCAGGGCGCCGTAGAGATCGGGTAGTATCAGCCGACAATATTACACTTCTGGTACATGTGGCCCGACGGGCCAAGCTAGGCAGCTGGTTCGCTCTTCCCTTCGCCCACCCGTGCCGCGAGGCTCGCCGCCATGAACTCGTCGAGGTCGCCGTCCAGCACCTTCTGCGGGTCGGATCGTTCGACGTTGGTGCGCAGGTCCTTCACCATCTGGTAGGGCTGCAGCACGTAGCTCCTGATCTGGTGGCCCCAGCCGATGTCGGTCTTGTTGGCCTCCGCGGCCAGCCGCTCGGCCTCGCGCTTCTGCAGTTCGAGTTCGTAGAGGCGCGCCTTCAGCATCTGCATGGCCTTGGCGCGGTTCTGGTGCT
>JBPYEF010000274.1:0-12262 GCA_051985875.1 Hyphomicrobiaceae bacterium | reverse complement strand
GGGCTGCAGGCGGGCTTCAACTACCAGAGCGGGCACTTCATCTGGGGTTTCGAAGGCGATGTTACCTGGCGCGGCAGCAACATCGGCAAGGCGACGTTTGTTCCCGCATTTGGAGCGATTCAGCAGTTCACGGAGAACAACGACTGGCTGATCACCCTGCGCCCGCGCGTCGGGTTCGCCTATTATCGCGCGTTTATCTATGCGACCGGCGGCGCCGCCTTTGGCAGCGTCAGCCACACGGTTGCTTTTCAGGATCCGAGTGGCGTCCTTGCACCGCTGACGGAGCACGAGAGCAGCACGCGCGCCGGCTGGACCCTCGGAACGGGCGTGGAATACGTGCTTGCGTCGCACCTGACCTTCAAAGGCGAATACCTGTTCGTCGATCTCGGAAGCGTAACGGTGACCACGCCGGCGGCAGGAGGATGGTGGGCGACGGCGACGCAATTTGCGGAGCGGGAGCACATTCTGCACGCGGGCCTGAACTACAAGTTCTGACGGGATGGCAGCAGTGCAGGTTCGGCCAGGCCACGCTCGGGGAGTCGACATTGCGCCGAGTGCAAGGCGTCGCACAGGGCGCGATGTCCCGAGCCGCTCGGCGATTCCGGGCGCTGCGGCGTCGGCCCTGGCCGCGCTGTTGCTCGCGGCCTGCACCGTGGGCCCCGACTTCAAGATCCCACCGGCGCCCGAGGTTTCCCTCACCCCCAAGCCGCTGCAGTCGCCGGGACTGGCCGGGGGTGAGCGGCAGCACTTCGCCGCCGGCATCGACATCCCCGGCGCATGGTGGATGCTGTTTCACTCGCGCGGGCTCAACAGCCTGGTTGAGCGCGCGCTGCGCGACAACTACGATCTGAAGACGGCGCAAGCGGCGCTACGCGTCGTCCACGCCAACGTCGAGGCGCAGCGGGGCGCGTTCTTCCCGACCATTGCCGCGAACTACTCGGCCCTGCGCGAAAAGGCCTCGGCCGACGTCTCGCCGCCAGGTCCAACCACCAGCCCGTACCTGGGCCTGCATACCCTGCAGCTCACCATCACCTACGTGCCGGACGTGTTTGGGTTGAACCGCCGCACGGTCGAATCACTCGAGGCGACCGCGGAGTCGCAGCGTCTGCAGCTCGAGGCCACGTATCTGACGCTCACCGCGAATATCGCCTTGGCCGCCGTGCAAGAAGCGTCTGTGCGCGGCCAGATCGACGCGACGCAGAAGATCATCAAGATCGAAAAGGACCTGCTGACGTTCCTGAAGCAGCAGCTCGAGGCCGGTCAGGTATCCGAAGTGGACGTCGCCGCGCAGGAGGCGGCGCTGGCACAGGCGGAGGAGGCACTGCCGCCGCTCGAGAAAGCGCTCGTCGTGCAGCGCGATCTGCTGACGGCGCTATCGGGGCACTTCGCCGGCGAAGGCCTGCCGGAGCGTTTCGATTTCGCCACGCTGCACCTGCCGGCGACGCTGCCGATCAGCATTGCATCGCACGTGGTCGAGCAGCGCCCCGACGTGCGCGCCGCCGAGGCCAATCTGCACGCAGCGGCGGCCCAGGTGGGCGTTGCCATCGCCAATAGGCTGCCTGTGTTCAACTTGTCCGGCGATGTCGGCAGGATGGCCAGCCAGTTTCCCAATCTCTTCAATCCCTCGCCGCAGTTCCTGTTCTGGACGATCACGGGAAGCGTGACGCAAACGATCTTCGACGGCTTTACCCTCGAGCAGCGTCAGCGCGCAGCAGAGGCCGGCTGGGACCAGGCTGCGGCCATGTATTGCAGCACGGTCGTGACCGCCTTTCAGAACGTCGCCGACGCCTTGCAGACGGTGGCGCTCGATGGTAACGCCCTGCGCGCCGCGGTCGCCGCCGAGCGTGCGGCCGAGAAGAGCCTGAGGCTCACGCGCGAGCAGCTGGAGCTCGGACAGGTCAGCGCCCTGCAGCTGCTCAATGCGCAACAGGTCTACTTCACCGCCCTGCTGAGCGTCGTGCAGGCGAAGGCCAACCGCTACGCAGATACCATCGCCCTGTTCCAGGGCCTGGGCGGGGGTTGGTGGAACCGGTCGGATGTGGAATCCGACGAGGTCCGCGATCGCTGGGGGGACACTCTCGTCGTGATCGACAACGGCTGAGGTCCCTGAGGGGGGAGCAGCGGCGGCCGAATAGCCCGCAAACACGCGGAGCCTCTTCGACGCTGGTGCACACGCCGCAAGTCTTTGCCGCTCCTCTGCCGGCGATCGGTGGACCCTATTCGAATGTCCGCGCGGTGGGCGCGCTGAGCTGCGCGCGGCCGAAGCCGATATGGTAATCGCTGAACGGCAGAGGAGCTGCGGGTCGAGAGCGTCTTCCCGATGGATGCGGACTCGGCGCGAATCTTTCGCGCCTGGGCGGGCCGCCCGGCGCGCCCACTAGCGCGAGGCTTGACCCGGGCCAGGGCCAAAGTCAGGGTCAGTCTGCGCCAGGGCGGCGCTCGCCGCGAGCGGGCATTTCCATCTGCCGGCGAGGGCGTACGGCACCGCGGAAGACCACCGCGGGCTGCCAAGGAGGCGAAGCATCCGCAGCACGCCTGCTGCTCGCTGATCGGGCGTATGTCGCCGGAACGAAGGTGCACTGTCGCAATTGTAGGCTGCATGTCGTTATCAAACGCCCCTGCCTGCCGCGCTCGCCACGGCGGACATCGTGGCCGCGCACGTCCGCCGCCGCTGCGGCGGCCACGCAGATGCCGCCCCAGGTGCGCGGCGATGGGGTCATTGGCGTCGCGTAGAGCTACGCTTCGCCCCACGGCACCTCGATGCCAGGAACGGGCGCCGTTCACCGGACCACACCCGCGCTCGCCGTCGCCGTTTTGTAATTCGCGGTCGCGTGCCAACGCAAGGCGCGCGCGGCGCAGCATAGGCTTGCAACCGGCTCATCCGCCCTCCCGCGCGCGTACCGACCGCCGGCTCCGCCAGGTTCGGCGACGTGCCGATCGCAATATCACAAGTGCCTTGCCCCCCTTGCCCGCGTGCGGGCGGAGCCGCAAGCGCGCGCGCACGCCTGCCGTGCCGGCATGATCAGGATCGAGGCAACCGGGCGGAAATCGGCGCCTGCTGCGCGATGCCGGCGAGCGCGCCTTCAGGTGCCGCAAGGGGCGTTGATGCTCCCCCCTCCAACAGTAGGCAAGAACCGGTGACGGGATCGCACTCACCCGAGCCGAGCAGCCAGGCCGAGGTCATCGAATTTCTGGCCGATCCCCGAACCCACGGGGGCGTCGGGCCGGTCAAGCGTTTCGAGACACACGGCAATCTCGTGTTCTTGGCCGGCGGCGACGCTTGGAAGATCAAGCGCGCCGTCCACTTCGCCTACATGGACTTCTCTTCGCTTGCGAGGCGCGCTGCGGCATGCGCGCGGGAGGTGGAACGCAACATCCGTCTCGCCCCGGATATCTACCTTGGCTGCGTGCCAATCACCCGCCTTAGCGATGGCGCACTCGCCCTCGGCGGCAGCGGCGAGGTTGTCGAATGGGCGGTGCACATGCGCCGCTTCGAGCAATCGGCGCTGCTGAGCAATATCGCGGCGACGCGGGGCATTGACGCAGAGCTGGCGAAGAAGGTGGCCGACGTCGTCTACGAAAGCCATCGCCAGGCCCCACGCGCGGCGCCGATCTCGGGAGCAGCGGCCATGCGCAAGCTGATCACCTCGGTATGCCGCGCCCTCGGCCGTGGCCGGGCGTTCGTGGCGCAAGAGGCGAGTGAGGTCTGTGCTCGCTTCAACGAGCAGCTCTGCCGCACTGCGGCGATGCTCGATGTGCGCGCCCGCCAAGGCGCGGTCCGCATCTGCCATGGAGACCTGCATCTCGCCAACATCGTGCTCTGGCGCAATCACCCGGTTCTCTACGATGCGATCGAATTCGACGACGCGATAGCCACCATCGACATCCTCTACGATCTCGCCTTCCTGCTGATGGATCTCGAGTGGCACGGGCAACAGACCGCGGCGAACGTCGTTTTCAACCGCTACCTGTGGCGCTCGCAAGACGCGGGCGATCTCGCCGCGCTGCGGGCGATGCCCTTGTTTCTGGGGCTGCGCGCGGCGATTCGCGCCATGGTCACGGATGATCGTGCCGCGCAGGAGCCGCTGCCGGCAGCCGACGCCGACCGCGCACGCGCCCGCCTGTATTTAAGCGCAGCGCGCCGCTACCTTGCTGCATCTGCCCATCGGCTGATCGCAATCGGCGGCGTCTCTGGCACTGGCAAGAGTACGCTTGCGGCCAAGCTGGCAGCGCATATTGCACCAGCGCCGGGCGCGGTGCATCTGCGCAGCGACCTCGAGCGCAAGGCGCTGTTCGCCGCTGCCGAAACGGAGCGTCTTGCGCCCGAGACCTACACGCCAGCGGCCGCCGACCGCGTCTACGCGGTTCTGCGCAGCAAAGCGCACCTGGTGCTCGGGGCAGGGCACTCGGTGATCATTGACGCGGTCTGCGCCACCCCCGCCCATCGCCATGCGCTGGAGGCCGTGGCCGGCGCCGCGGGCGTGGCGTTTTCCGGCCTGTGGCTCACGGCCGATCGCGACACGCTGGCGGAACGGCTCAGTGCGCGGCACGGCGACGCGTCGGACGCTACCGTGTCGACGTTGGACCGGCAGCTCGCCGCCGACATCGGTGATTTGTCGCCGGGCTGGACGCGCCTTGAAGCCAACGGCTCGGCCGCAGAGACGCTGCAGCGCGGGCTGGCAGCCCTGCTCGCCGATGGCGCGCCAACCACCGGCTCAACCACCGGCTCAACCACGGGCCCAACCACAGGCCCAACCACAGGCCCAACCACAGGCCAGTAGGCGCAGACCCGCCTGTTGCAGCAGTCGTGGCCGAACGCTCAGCGCTGCGCCCTTAGGATCAAGCAGGTCTCCGTTCCGTGCGCGATCAGGGTGCCGGTGCCGTCCCAGACACGGCCCTCGGCGGTAGCGATGCGCCCACCCGCGTGCACGATCTTGCCCTCGCAACGCAGCTTGCCGGTGTCCGCGGTCACCGCCCGCACGAGCGAGATCGCCATATCTACGGTCGCGTAGGTCTCTCCTGCTGCAAGCGTCGCGTGCACTGCACAGCCCATCGCCGAATCGAGCAGGGTTGCAATCCATCCGCCGTGCACGGTGCCAAGGGGGTTGTAGAAGCGGGCCGATGGCACTCCCTCAAACAGCACGCGGCCGCGTTCGACTTCGCTGAGGCGAATGTCGGTTTCCGCGGCAAACGGCGGCATCGGGTGCCTGCCATCGCGCAGACCCATCAGGAAGTCGAGTCCGCTTGCTGCGGTCGCGGCCGCAATCGGCAGGATACCGCTGTCCGGGGTGCGATCACCCATGTCGCCGCTACTCCCAAATTACTGCATATACAGGAATTGCCGCGCGAACGTAGCACGGCGGCGCGCTGGCTCACCTTCAAAGCTTCGCGAGCATGCTATCGATGATCGCCGCGAGTGCCGCGCCCTGCTTGCCGCCGAGCACGCTGGCAACCCGGCGCTGAGCCTCTTCCCAGCCCGGGCGCGCGCGCGTCCACGCCGTACAGCCGGCCCTGGTGAGTGACAATTTGCGGTTGCGCCGGTCGTGCGGGTCCGGTGTGCTGCGCACAAGCCCACGCCGCTGGAGGGGGCGCAAGTTGCGCGTGAGCGTGGTCGGATCCATCACCAGCTTGTGCGCAAGGCATCCAACGCCGATGCCGTCAAACGTCCACAGATGGCCGAGCAGTCCGTATTGGGTGACCGTCAGATCGTGCGGTTCGAGATACACATCATAGATCTGCGAAACCCGGCGAGCGGCTTTGCGCAACTGGAAGCACGTGCAGGTACCGGGTCGTGAAGCCTTGGCCGTACGGCGCATCTGCGCTTTCTAGGGCATATGCAGGCAGCGTCAAGCAACGACAGCGCGCATGGTTGGCGTTGTGGCCACGACCGCGGCGTGTGAGAACGCGCAACCGCGAAGGCCTGCACGCGGCCGCTTACCTCTTCCACAGCGCGCCCAGGACGAAGCCGATCAGCGCCGCAGCGGCGAGCGTGCCGAGTGGCCGCTGTTGCATGGCGCGTTCGGTGAACGGCTTGAAATTGCGCGCCGCGGAGCGAATGTTGCCGGCGTACGCCCGCACTTGTTCGGTGACCTGGGCGGCAACCTCCAGCACGCGCGCGCCGGTGGCGGTGGCGTTCTCGCCGGTCGTGTCCACGCGCTGGCCGGGGCTGTGTCCGTCGGCGTCCGGACCGTTGTAACGGCTTTCGGGATCGCCCGTCTGCTGCATCATGATAACCTCCGGTGACTCACGAACAACGCCGCCGCTTGCAGTTGGTTCATCCGGTGACGTCTCGGCTGCGGCTTCGACAGCAGCTCGCCGCGTCGCCCTTGGGCAGCGGCTGTGCGCCCCGCCGCAACGCCGGCCGGGCGCGCGCCGCGGGTGGCCATCGGCCGGTACGCGCACTATGGTAGCGAGCCGTTGCTCGAACCCGTCGCCCCGAAGCTGCTTCCCCGAAGCCCGCCGACACTGGAGCCCGTCGCCATGTCCCTCGCCATTCGTCAGGTCGGCCCCTGCTTTGTCGGCGAAGCCACGGGTGTCGACCTCACTCGGCCGCTCTCGGCCGCGGATGTCGCCGCCATCCACGCCGGCATGGACCGCTATGCGGTGCTGGTGTTCCACGACCAGCCGTTTACGGATGAGCAGCAGCTGGCCTTCACTCAAAGCCTCGGTCCCATCGAGCTCGCCATCGGGACCGGTCTGCGGCGGCCGGAGGAATACCGCCTGCCGACGACCTTCGCCGACGTCTCCAATCTCGATAGGGACGACAAGCCATTCGCGCGCGACGACCGGCGGCGCCTGTTTGCGATTGGCAACCGGCTCTGGCACTCCGACACCTCCTTCAAGGCCGTCCCCGCCAAGTATTCCCTGTTGCATGCGCGCAAGATCCCCTCGCGCGGCGGCAACACCGAGTTTGCGGACATGCGTGCCGCCTACGACGCACTCGACGCCGCAACCAGGGACCAGGTCGAGGAGCTGATTTGCGAGCATTCGCAGATGTTCTCGCGGGCCAAGCTCGGCTTCACGGAATTTACGCCCGAGGAGCGTGAACGCTTCACGCCCGTTCGCCAGCGCCTGGTACGCAGGCACCCCGTCACCGGGCGCAAATCGCTTTACCTCTCCTCGCATGCCGGCACGATCGTCGGATGGCCGGAGCCGGAGGCCAAGGCATTGTTGATGGACCTTACCGAGGCGGCCACGCAACGCGAATTCGTCTACGCCCACACATGGCGCGTTGCAGATCTGGTCATGTGGGACAACCGCCAGACGATGCATCGGGCACGGCCGTTTCCGCACGATGAGCCGCGCGATGTTAGGCGCACGACGCTGATGGGCGACGGTCCGACCGTCGCGCAGGCGGCGGCCTAGCTGGGTGCGCGCCTGCCAGCCGACGCGAAGTGGTCGCAGCGCGCGGGCCGACAGCAGTAGAGACGGGGCGCGGATTGTAAATGGCGACGCGAGGGGAATGTGGGCCAATGGCTGGCGAAATGAATGGCGCAGAAAGCCTGGTGCGCACCTTGATCGCCGGAGGCGTCACGGTGTGTTTTACCAATCCGGGCACCTCAGAGATGCATTTCGTCGCCGCCCTGGACAAAGTGCCGGGCATGCGCTGCGTGCTCGGCCTGTTCGAGGGCGTGGTGACCGGCGCGGCGGATGGCTATTACCGCATGGCCGGGCGGCCGGCCGCAACCCTGCTGCATCTCGGACCGGGCCTCGCTAACGGCCTTGCCAATCTGCACAATGCAAAAAAAGCGGACTCGGGGATTGTCAACATCGTTGGTGAGCATGCGACCTATCACATCGCCCATGACGCGCCACTGACCTCCGATGTCGCCGGGGTCGCGGCCCCCATGTCGCATTGGGTCAAGACGACATCCGATGCAGCGTCGGTTGCCAGCGATGGCGCAATGGCGATTCGCATTGCACGGCAGGTGCCCGGGCGGATCGCCACGCTCATTTTGCCGGCCGACGCCGCCTGGGGTGCCAGCAACGGCATCGCCGAGACACCGCCGGCCGTTCCTGTCGCGGCTGCGCCGCCGGATGCCGTGCGGGCGGCCGCGGACATGCTGCGCAATAGCCGGCGCGCGACCTTGCTGTTGGGCGGAAACGCCCTGCGCCAACCCTGTCTGGAGCTTGCCGGACGCATCTCTGCGAAAACCGGCTGCGGGATATTGAGCGAAGGCGCTAATACGCGGCTGGAGCGGGGCGCCGGCCGGGTGCAGGTCGAGCGCATCCCCTATGTGGTCGACAGGGCGCTGGCGGTGATGCGCGCGGCCGGGGACCTCGTGCTGGTCGGAGCACGCGAGCCCGTCGCGTTCTTCGCTTACCCCGACAAGCCGAGCCTGCTGCTTCCCGACGATGCCAAATCCGTGAAGCTCGCGGGCGTCGCTGAGGATGCGCAATCCGGGCTCGAGGCGCTGGCGAGCGAGCTTGGGGCACGCAACACGCCGCCCGCGGGCATCGTCGCCCCGCGCCGCCCTCCGCTTCCGAGCGGAGCGGTGACGCCCGCAGCCATCGCCGCCATCCTTGGCGCCATGCTGCCGGAGAACGCCATCGTCGTCGATGAGAGCGTGACCACTGGACGCGAATTCTTCCCCGAAACGGCCGGGGCACCGCCGCACGACTGGATCAACAATCGCGGTGGCTCCATCGGCTATGGCATGCCGGTGGCGGTCGGCGCGGCCATCGCCTGCCCCGACCGCAGCGTGGTCGCGCTGGTGGGCGACGGTAGCGCCATGTACACGCTGCAGTCCCTGTGGACGATGGCGAGGGAAGGGCTGCGCATCACCGTGGTGATCTTTGCCAATCGTGCCTACAGCATCTTGCGTGGCGAGCTTACCAATGTCGGAGTGAGAAATCCCGGCCCGCGCGCCGTCGACATGCTGACGATCGGCCGCCCGGACCTCGATTGGGTCTCCCTGGCGCGGGGTATGGGCGTGGAGGCAACGCGCAGCGAAAGCTGCCACCAACTGATCGGCGCATTTGCCGCGGGCCTGCGCGCGCAGGGACCCTATCTCATAGAAGTCGTCCTCTAGGCGGCGCGGCTAGCGCAGCGCTGGTCGGAGCCAGCGATCCCTCAGCCTTTTCCGTCGGGGTCCAACAGCGTTCGCCGCCAGTACGCGATCATGTCGTCGCGAAACAGCTCCGCCTCATTGCCGCGCGTGCCAATGGACGCGCCGGTCAGGCCATAACCGGATTTGAGAGCATAGACCATCAGGTCACGGTCACGCAGCTGGTGGTCGGGCAACGTGTGCAACGGATGAATGAAGGCGCCATCGTCGGCCACGTAGGCGGTGGGCGCCGCGGGCGAGACCTTGGCCTCGGCGATGCGCTCTATCGGTGTTCCCCGATCAAAGCTGTGTGCTGCTCCGGCAAACAGCCGCAGCGTCACCGTTCCGCCGGTCAGGCGCATCGCCTGGGCGTGCGCCTGCACCTGCATCGGCGAGCACCAATCATCGCGGTCTCCGATCAGGATGCGCACCTCGGTTTGCGCCACGCCGGGATTGAGGAACTGATGCCCGCACCAGGGATAGGCCGCAAGCACGCTCTTTAACCCCCTGCCGCGACCGATAACGGCATCGGCAAAACGACGCGTCGCTGCGGTCAGCACGGCCGAGCCGCCGCGGCTGTGCCCTTGCGCGCCGATGCGCGCTGCGTCGATCTCGTCCCTGTCACTCAGCACCTTCCACGCCGCCAATACGTCGAGCGCGCTAGCGGCAAACGAGAACTGGGTTTGATTGGCGACGGTCGAACCCACACCGCGCGCACCAAAGGGATCGATTACGAACGCGGCAATGCCGGCATCGGTTACGCGCTCGGCGTGCGCCAAATGCGAGCCCGCCACACCGAGGCTGCCGGGAACCACGATCACCACCGGCAGAGGATGACGCGATGCGGTGCGCGGCAGGAACAGCTTGCCATCGATGGTGACGCGCGGCATTTCGCCCGCACGGCTGATCGCCTGGTAGTAGTTGACGGGGTTGGCCGAGGGGACCTCGACGTCGCGCCCGACACTGCCGTTGCGCAGCGCAATGCTGCGATCGCGGAAGCGGTCCGACGCTGCGGCCATGGGGCGCGGTCTCCAACCGCGGGCGCCGCGCGGCGTTTCGGGCGCTCGCCGCGCGCACGTTAGCCGGCGACCGCATGACCCGCAACTCGCAAGCCGACGAGCGCGTGCTGCGCGCCATCGACGCCATGGCCCGGGAGGGCCCCACATGGCGATCGCCGACGACCTGACTGGGTGCTTGCAATAGCGCTCGGCACGGCGCCACGCTCGCCGCAAGTTCGCCGGGCGCCTGACCGCGGATCCGTTGCTCCTCGGCGCGCCAATCGGCATCGGCAGTGGCCTGCGCGGGTTCAACAAGACGGGCCGCGCTCGCCGGAGGATGGCTGCAGGTAGCGGGGGGCATGCGAGCGGTGCATAGACGACGCTCAGGTCCCGGCCAGACGTCGGCTCGATGTCGCTTGGCAGCCACCGCTTGCAAAACAACGGCGTCCTGCTCGTCGCCGCGGGCGTCGCATCTATGCCCTGCTGAGGATGCCCTGCTGAGGACGTGCGGCGGCCCGCTCGCTCGGCGGTGGGCTGTGGTTGTCGCTTCGTCGCCAAGCTCGGCGCAAGCGCCCACCACCGGCGTCAGCCGTGAACAAAAGGGCGGCAGGGACGTTGAGGGCTGAGGCAACGCTAGGAGCATACCATGGCCCAGAGTTCCTACAGTCGCGAATCGGATGCGGCGATGGATCTGAAGAACAAGGCGACCGAACAGCTCGGCAGGGTTTCGGACCAAGCCGGGAGAACGGCAGACCATGCGATGAAGCAGGGTCGCGAAGCCGGCGAGCGCATGCAGGAGGTGGCCAGCAATTTCAAATCTGCGCTCGACAAGTCGATCGCCGAGCAGCCGATGGCGACGCTAGCTACTGCAGCGATCTTGGGCTTTGTGCTCGGCGCCCTCTGGAAGTCGTAGGCAGATGCGGCGGCGTGGGCCTACCCCGCCCGCCGCTCCGAGCGGCCGAGAAACCCACCAGACCCCGCGGGCACGCAGTGCTGTGCGCGTCGGCTCAGTCATGCCGCGCGCGTCATGCCGCGTGCGCGAGCCCGGCACGGCCCGCAACCCCAGCACGACCCTGGCACAACTTCATCAACTCCAGGAACTCGCCGAGGCGTTTTTCCTGATAGCCGCGCAGGTGCCAAGGCTCGGCAAGCATACCTTCGACCATGCTTTCGGCTTCATCCCAATGACCGCTGAGACACGCCCGCACGAATAGGCGGCGGGCATTGGTCCCCGGACAATGCGCGTGGATGATATCGGCGATGATCGGCACGAGCTCATAGGTTGCGTGCATGCTCACCTCTTCACGGCTTTACAGAACGGGGTGACCACGAAGCGCTGCGCTGGCCGCACCGGGCTGCCCTCCGCGGCGGACGGCCGCAGAGCGTCGCACGCACGGCCGCGTCAACAGCCGAGCCGATACTCGCCGTCGCTGGCCCGTCGCTGGGAAGCATAGTTCGCGACGAGGCAGCAAATGCAGTATCGCGCTGTGCCCGGCGAATGTTTGTGCCCGGCGCTCGCTCATGATCACCTCACAAGCCCGGGATGCGACCCGGGTCTTCTGTGATGGAAACGCGTCAGAACCAGCGGCGTTCCGACCGGCAGCTACGCGTCCAGCGGCGCCGGCGGACCGCCAACCGGGTGAGCAGCGGTCAACGGCGGGGGGTGTGAAAGAACAGCGCCTGGCTGATCAGCGCCTTGATCGTTTCGGGCCGAAATGGCTTCTCGACCAGGTAGGTCGGTTCCGGCTTCTCGCCCGTGAGCAACCGCTCCGGGTAGGCGGTGATGAAGACCACCGGCACGTCGACGGAGCGAAGGATCTCCTGCACCGCCGCCCTCCCGGAACTGCCATCGGCCAGCTGGATGTCCGCGAGCACCAGCTGAGGACGGTGCTCGGCGACCGCCGCAATCGCCTCGCGATGCGTGCGGGCGACGTGGCGCACGGTGTGCCCCATACTGCGCGCTATGTCCGCGACTTCGAGCGCGATCAAGGGCTCGTCCTCTATGATAAGAACGTCGCTGGCCGCCTGTTCAGCGATTTCCCGGCCCGCCTCGTCGAGCAATTCCTCAAATCGCTGCCGCGAGACGCGCATGATTCCGGCCGCGTGCTCGGGGCTGAACCCCTCAAGGGCAGTGAGCAGGAATGCCTGCCGCGGCCCCGGCGAAATTGCCTGCAGGTTGCGGTCGAAGCCTGCCGTGGCTGCCGGCGAGGCCTGCCG
>JBPYEF010000273.1:0-7397 GCA_051985875.1 Hyphomicrobiaceae bacterium | reverse complement strand
CGACCGGCGCGGCAGTCTGCTTGCGGCGATCGATCGCACGCTGACGGCCGCTGGTGCGCGCGAGCTCGCGGCGCGCCTGTCGAGCCCGCTGCGCGAGCCCGCGGCGATCACCGCGCGGCTCGAGGCGGTCGCGTTCTTGCGCAACGACGACGGCCTGCGCCAGGACGTGCGCGCGATACTTCGCAGCGCACCCGACATTGCCCGCGCCGCCGCCCGCTTGGCGCTGCAGCGCGGGGGACCGCGCGATCTCGGTGCGGTGCGCGATGGGCTCGCGGCTGCGGCGGCCGCCGCGCGACGCCTCGCTGAGGGCGCCGGAGGCTTCGGCCTCCCTGCGGACCTGCGCGACCTCTGTCGCGGGCTGACCGGGTGTGGCGAAGGGCTCGGTGAGGGCCTTTCGCGCGCCCTGATCGAGGAGCTGCCGCACTTGCGCCGGGACGGCAATTTCGTGCGCGCCGGATATCGTGCCGATCTCGACGAGGCGCGGGCACTACGCGACGACAGCCGCAAGGTCATGGCCGCACTCGAGGCAAGCTATGTGCAGCAGACCGGGCTCAAGGGCCTCAAGGTGCGCCACAACAACATCCTCGGCTATTTCCTCGAGGTGCCCGCGGCCGCTGCGCGCCCGCTGCTGCAGGAGCCGCTCAGCGCAACCTTTCGCCACCGCCAGACGATGGCAGGGGCGGTGCGCTTTACCACCGCGGAGCTGCTCGAAACCGAGCGCCGGATCCTGCTCGCCGGCGAACGCGCCCTGGCCATCGAGCAGGAGGTTTTTGCCGAGCTCGCGGCGGCGATCGCGGCCGAGGAACGCCCGCTCGGCGATCTCGCTGCGGCGCTCGCCGCACTCGACTGCGCGGCCGGCTTGGCGGAGCTGGCGGCACAGCACAATTACGTGCGGCCGGTGCTCGACGACAGCGCCGCCTTCGATATCCGTGGCGGGCGCCATCCGGTCGTGGAGCAAGCACTGCAGGCGGCCCGGGACAGCGCCTTCATCGAGAACGACTGCGTGCTTGGCGCAACCGGGACCGACGCCGAGCTCGGGCCAACGGGCAGACTGTGGCTGATCACCGGCCCGAACATGGCCGGCAAGTCGACCTTCCTGCGCCAGAATGCGCTGATCGCCGTGCTGGCGCAGATGGGCTCTTTCGTACCGGCGCGCTCGGCGCACATTGGAGTCGTCGATCGCCTGTACTCGCGCGTCGGGGCCGCGGACGACCTCGCCCGGGGCCGATCGACGTTCATGGTCGAGATGGTGGAAACGGCGGGCATTCTGAATGGCGCCAGCGCGCGTTCCCTCGTCATCTTCGATGAGATCGGGCGCGGCACGGCGACGTTCGACGGCCTGTCCATAGCCTGGGCGGTGGTCGAGTACCTGCACGACGTCACGCGCTGCCGGGCGCTGTTTGCTACCCACTACCACGAGCTGACCGCGCTCGCCGGCCGGCTCGGGGAGGTCGCCAACGTGACCATGGACGTCCGGGAATGGCGCGACGCGATCGTTTTTCTACACAAGGTCAAGCCCGGCGCCGCCGACCGTTCCTATGGCATTCAGGTCGCCAAGCTCGCCGGTCTTCCCAAGCCGGTTACGGCGCGCGCCGCCGAAGTACTGAAAATCCTCGAGAAGCACCCGAACGCCGGCGCACGCACCCACCAGGGAGGGCTCGAGGAGCTGCCGCTGTTTGCGGCGCGGTCAAGCCACCATATTTCCGAGGATCGGGACAGTGCGCCGCTGGCAGCGGCGCTCGCGGCGATCGATCCCGATGAGCTGACGCCCAGGGCCGCCCTGGACGCGCTCTACCACCTAAAGGAATTGCAGCTGAAGGGCCGAAACGGCGCCGACTAGCGAGCCAGTGACAACGGCACCATGGACGAAAGCATCTCCAGAACCGCCCCCTTCTTCGATGCCACCGCGCTTGGGCGCGAGCTGGCAGCGTGCATCGCCCGGGAAGGCAGCGCCTCGGCCGCGCGTCCTGCCGTGCTGGAGCGGCTGAAGAGGCTGGTGAGCGAGGCGCGCGCCGAAGCTTGCCGACAGCTGCTGATCGACGGCCGCGGGCGGCGTTGCGCCGAAGCGCTGGGTGTGTTTCAGGACGCCCTCATCCGCCTGGTATACGCCTATACGGTGCGGCACTGTTATCAGGCGACCAACCCCTCCGATGCCGAACGCATGGCCGTGATAGCCACCGGCGGCTATGGGCGCGGGCTGCTGGCGCCCTTCTCCGACGTCGACCTGCTGTTCCTGTTGCCCTACAAACAGACGCCCTGGGGCGAGAGCGTGGTTGAGCACATTCTCTACCTGTTGTGGGACTTGGGGTTCAAGGTCGGCCACGCAACGCGCACCGTCGAGCAGTCCCTCAAGCTGGCGCGCAGCGACATCACCATCCGTACCGCGCTGCTCGACGCGCGCCTGGTGCTCGGCGATGAAGGGCTGTTCCTCGAGTTGATGCGGCGCTACCGGCGCGAGGTCGTCAGCGGCACGGCGCGGCAGTTCGTCGAGGCGAAACTCGCCGAGCGCGACGACCGTCACCGCCGCGCGGGTGCCTCCCGCTATCGCGTAGAGCCGAACATCAAGGACGGTAAGGGTGGCCTGCGCGATCTGCACACACTCGCCTGGCTCGGCAAGTACCTCAACCGCGGCGCACTCGAAGGTGGTGCGCCCCATGCCTTCCCGTTTGCCGCCGATGAGCATGCGACGTTTACCCGCTGCGAGGACTTCCTGTGGACGGTGAGGTGCCATCTGCATTTCCTGTCGGGAAGGCCGGAAGAGCGGCTCACCTTCGACGTGCAGGAGGCGATGGCGGCGAGGCTGGGCTATGTCGAACGCGGCGGACTACGCGCCGTCGAGCGCTTCATGAAGCACTATTTTCTCGTCGCCAAGGATGTCGGCGACCTGACCACCGTGCTGTGCGCCGCACTCGAGCTCGAACAGGTCAAGCCGTCGCCGATCTCGCATCTGTTCAACCCGCTGAGCTGGCGCACGCGCCGCCGCATCCGCACCACGAGCGATTTCCGCATCGACAACGGCCGCCTAAACGTCGCCAGTGCCGACGTGTTTACGCGCGACCCGGTCAATCTGGTTCGCTATTTCGCCAGGGCCGAGCAGACAGGCGCCTTCTTCCATCCAAACGCGGTACGGCTGCTGCGCCGCTCGCTGCGCTTGATCGACGACAAGCTGCGCAACGACCCGGAAGCCAATCGCATCTTCCTCGAGCTGCTGTGCTCGGAGAAGAATCCCGAGCCGACCCTGCGGCGCATGAACGAGGCCGGGGTGCTCGGCCGCTTTCTGCCGGACTTCGGCAAGGTCGTGTCGATGATGCAGTTCAACATGTACCATCACTATACGGTCGACGAGCACCTGATCCGCACCGTAGGCGTGCTCTCAGATATCGAGCATGGCGAGGCGGCCGACTCCCACCCGTTGTCGACCACGATCATCAAGGGGCTGCAGTACCGGCGTGCGCTGTTCGTGGCCGCCTTCCTGCACGACATAGCCAAGGGGCGCAACGAAAACCACTGCATAGTCGGGGCGCGCGTCGCCCGCAGCCTTTGCGTGCGTCTCGGCATGAGCGATGCGGAGACCGAGACGGTCGCCTGGCTGATCGAGCAGCACCTGGTCATGAGCGCGTTCGCCTTCTCGCGCGACGTCAACGACCCCAAGACCGTGCGCGACTTTGCCAACTTGGTGCAGAGCCCGGAACGGCTGAAGCTGCTGCTGCTGCTGACCGTCGCCGACATCCGCGCGGTCGGCCCCAGCGCGTGGAATGGCTGGAAGGGCCAGCTGCTGCGCGCTCTTTATTATGAGACCGAGCCGGTCGTGGCGGGCGGGCACACGCAGCTCGCTTCGCGCGATCGCATCGCCGCGGCGCACGCCGCATTTCGCACCGCCATCGCCGATTGGCCGAGCACCGAGACCGACCGCTTCATCGAGCGGCACTATCCGGACTACTGGCTGAAGACCGAAACGCGCAAGGCGGTGGACCACGCGCGCCTGGTGCGGGAGGCCGAGGCCGCCGGCCTGAAGTTTTCGGCCACTTACACGACCGACGCCTTCACCGCGATCACGGAGCTGGCGCTGTTTGCACCCAACCATCCGCGGCTGCTCGCGCTGTTCGCCGGAGCCTGCGCGGCAACTGGAGCAAACATCTCTGGTGCGCATATCTCCACGACCCGGGACGGCTTCGCGCTCGATTCCTTCCTGCTCGCGCGCGAGTTCGAGCGCGATGAGGATGAGTTGCGGCGCGCACGACGCATCGCCGAGACGATCGAGAAGCTACTCAAGGGCGAGATCAGGCTCGCCGGGCTAGTGGCGCGACGGCGCGAGCTACACGGCAGGGCCGATGCGTTCAAGGTTGCGCCCGAAGTGCTCATCGACAATGGCCTGTCCAACCAGTTCACCGTCATCGAGGTGGCCGGGCTCGACCGCCCCGGGCTGCTGTATGAGCTGACCACGGCGCTCTCCGACCTCAACCTCGATATCACCTCCGCCCACATTACGACCTTCGGCGAGAAGGTGGTCGACGTCTTCTACGTGACCGATTTGACGAACAAGAAGATTACCAGCACCCCGCGCCAGGCCGCGATCCGCGCACGCCTGCTCTCGGTGCTCGGGCCGGAGAGCTGACGCCGCGACCACGCCCGGCCTCCACCGTGCACGCGATGGCGCTCGCCGCCGCGTTGACCAGCACGCACCTGCGTTCGCCGGCGTAAGCTAGGGGCGGGGGCGCCTTGGCCGCGACGCATTCTCGGCGCAAACGGGGCGCGGTGAAGATGCTGCGCTTCCTTGCCCTGTTCTTCCTGACGGCATTCGTTGCACCACTCGCCCTGCATGCGGCCTGGTGGCTGCTGTGCGATCCCGCACCCGCCTGGTATGCCGCGGACTGGTCGAGCGCGCGGCTGCTGCCACCGCCGGCAGCCAAGCCCGAAGCCATGGTGCACGTCTATGCCGCGCGCACCGGCCGGTGGAAGGGGATCTTCGCGCACCACAGCTGGATCGTCGTCAAGGAACGCGGCGCGCCGCACTACTCGCGCTTCGACATGGTCGCATGGGGCCGTCCGGTCAAAGTCAACAACTGGGCGCCGGACGCGCGCTGGTACGGCCATCGGCCCGTACTCGTCGGCGCGGTCGAGGGGCCGGCGGCGGAGCCGCTGGTGGCGCGCATCCGTGCCGCCGTCGCCCGCTATCCGTACGACCGCCCCGGCGGCTATGCCGTATTCCCCGGGCCGAATTCCAACTCCTTCGTCGCTTACGTGCTGGCGGCGATCCCGGAGGCCGGCATCGCCCTGCCGCCGACCGCCGTCGGCAAGGATTGGCGCGCCCTTGCCGATGCCTTCGGGCCGACGCCGAGCCGCACTGGGATCGAGGTGTCCCTCGGCGGCCTCCTCGGTTTCTCGCTCGGCTGGGTCGAGGGCCTCGAGATCAACGTGCTCGGCCTCGTCGCCGGCATCGATATTCGCCGTCCCGCACTGAAGCTGCCGGGCTTTGGTCGCATCGGCGTCGGCGCCGTCGCCTGATCTTTCGTCCCCGCCGGCGCTGCGCGGGCAGCAAATCCATGCGTTTTCCGCATGAGCCTCGGTCCGTGTCGGCTCTGAGCTCGGAGCGCACGACCCTGCGCCGGTCCGGGCGCTCGCAACCCGCCTCGGCTCGGCTCGGGCCTTGGCCGTACCGCAGCCAGCCTACTTGCGTGCTGGCCGAGCGCACGCGATAAGTCCGCGCCGCCTTGACGAGGAGCGCCATGCTTCCACAAACGCCCGAACCGCGCGTGTTTTCCGGCATGCAGCCATCCGGAAATCTGCACCTTGGCAACTACCTCGGGGCGATGGTGCAGTGGGTGGAGATGCAAAACAGCTTCCCTTGCATCTACTGCGTCGTCGACATGCACGCGATCACCGTGTGGCAGGAGCCCGACGAACTCCGGGATGCAATCCGCAAGGTCGCGGCCGCCTACATCGCCGCGGGCGTCGACCCGGAAAGGAGTATTCTCTTCAACCAGAGCCAAGTGCCGGAACACGCCGAGCTGGCGTGGATATTCAACTGCGTCGCGCGCCTGGGCTGGCTCAGCCGCATGACGCAATTCAAGGAGAAGGCCGGCAAGGACCGCGAGAATGCCTCCGTCGGGCTCTATGCGTATCCGGTGCTGATGGCCGCCGACATTCTCGCCTATCGCGCCACCCACGTCCCTGTCGGCGACGACCAGAAGCAGCACCTCGAGCTGTGTCGCGACATCGCCCAGAAGTTTAACAACGACTTTGCGCAGGCGATTTGCGCCGCCGGTTTCCAAAGTGGCGCCTTCTTTCCCCTGTGCGAGCCGGTGATCATGGGTCCGGCGACGCGTGTCATGAGCCTACGCGATGGCACGCGTAAGATGTCAAAGTCTGAGGCCTCCGACATGTCGCGCATCAACTTGAGCGACGATGCGGATACTGTTGCCAAAAAGTTCCAGAAGGCGCGGACCGACTCCGAACCGCTGCCGAGCGAGGAAGAGGGGCTGAAGGCGCGCCCGGAGGCCGACAATCTCGTTGGCATATATGCGGGCCTCGTTGGCCGCAGCAAGGCGGAGGTGCTCAAGGAATTCGCCGGCGCGCAGTTCTCGACCTTTAAGAAGGCCCTCACCGAGGTGGCGGTCGGGCGGCTTGCCCCGGTGACGCGGGAGATGCAGCGGCTGCTCTCGGATCCCGCCGTTATCGACCGCACGCTCGCCCGCGGCGCCGAGCGCGCGCGGGCGATCGCGGCGCCGATCGTCACCCAAGTCAAGGATATCGTCGGCTTCCTGCGGCCATGATTGCCGCCGCGGTACCGTCCAAGCCGGCGAGGGCCGGCCATGCCGGGGCAGTGTAGGCGCAGCCACGACCTCGTGTATAATCGCGTTACCCGCCTGTGACGGCAACCGAGGCATGGCAAAGAAACGACGCGTATTTGAACAGGGCCACGCCCGCAAGCTTCTGGTGATCGTCGATGAGACCCCAGAAGTCGAGGGCGCGCTGTTCTATGCCGCCGGGCGCGTACAGCACGCCGGCGGACGCGTGCAGCTGCTCTATGTGATCGAGCCGGAAAATCAGTTCTGGGAGGGTGTGCGCCAGGCTCAGCTCGAGGAGCAGACCAACAAGGCCCGGGCGCTGTTTCGCCTGTTCCGCCGCAAGCTCAACAACGAGGGGTTTGAGGACGTGGCCACCGAGGAGGTGATTCGCGAAGGCAAGAAGGCCGAGGAGATTCTCAAGCAAATCGACGAGGACGAGGACGTCTCGGTGCTGGTGCTTGGCGCATCAACCGAGGCCGCGGGTCCCGGTCCGCTGGTTGCCGCCTTTGCCGGTGGGCCGATGGCCAGCAGATTTCCGATTCCGGTCACCATCGTCCCCGGTGATTTGGGGCTTGAGGACATCAAGGCGCTGGCGTGAGGGCACCACGG
>JBPYEF010000272.1:0-12808 GCA_051985875.1 Hyphomicrobiaceae bacterium | reverse complement strand
GCACGCCGGTTCGTGCTGTTGGCCCGCCTCACATCGGCGAGCCGAACTTATTGGACTTCGGAAAACCTCTTGGCGCCAGCCGCCCCGCCTGCGCGCGCTGCCCGAGCCAATCTCTGAGCTCCGACATCGCTAGGGTAAATGTGCGCCCCGCGGGGTCGAGCCAGGACAGCCCATCTGCAGAGGCGAACACGCGCACGTCGGATAGGCCGCCGTCCTTGTAGCGCTGCAGGATTACGCCCTTGCCGCGCGACATCTCGTTGACTTCCTCGCGCGCGAAGATCAGCAGCTTGCGGTTTTCGCCGACGGTGGCGACCATGTCGCCATCTGCCGGCGTGCAGCAGCAGGCTTCAGCCGGCTCTTCCACGTTCAGCACCTGCTTGCCCTTGCGCGTCATCGCCACCGTCTCATCCTCCGGCACGATGAACCCATGGCCGGAGGTTGCGGCGATGAGCAGCTTGCGCCCGGGCTCGTGCACGAAGATCTCGACGAAGGCGTGATTCTCCTCGAGATCGACCATCAGGCGCACCGGTTCGCCGTGGCCCCGCCCGCCGGGTAGCTGATCGGCGGCGAGCGTGAACACCTTGCCGTTGCTGGCAAGTAGCAGCAGCTTGTCGGTCGTCGATCCCTTCACCGCGCGCAGCAGGCGGTCTCCCTGTTTGAACTCGAGCTTTGCCGTGTCCTCGATGTGGCCCTTGACCGCGCGGATCCACCCCTTTTCCGACAGAATGACGGTGATCGGCTCCTTTTCGATCATTGCCCGATCAAGATCGACGTCGATCGCCGGCGCCTCGGCAAAGGTGCTGCGACGCCGGCCAAGCTCGGTCGTCTTGGCATAGGCCGCGCGCGTGGCCTTCACCTCATCGGCGATCCGTTCCCACTGCTGCTCTTCGGACTTCAGCAGGTGCTTGAGTTCGCGCCGCTCCTTGGAAAGCCTGTCGTGCTCCGCCTTGATCTCAATCTCTTCCAGCTTCGACAACGATCTCAGGCGCAGATTGAGGATGGCGTCCGCCTGCAGGGCCGAGAGATCGAACCGCCGCATCAGCCGCGCCTTCGGGTCGTCATCGAAGCGCACGATCTTGATCACTTCGTCGAGGTTCAGATAGGCGATCAAATAGCCGTCGAGAACCTCGAGCCGCCGCTCGATGTTCTGCAAGCGGAACTTCGAGCGGCGCACCAGGACCACCTGGCGGTGCTCGAGCCAGTGCTTGAGAACATCGCGCAGCGACAGCACGCCCGGGATCTGACCCGCGCTCAGTACGTTCATATTCAGCGGGAAGCGAACCTCGAGCTCGGTCAGCCTGAACAAGCTCTCCATCAGCACCAGCGGATCGACCGTGCGGCTCTTGGGCTCGAGCACAAGCCGCACGCTCTCTGCCGATTCGTCGCGCACATCGCCGAGTAGCGGCAACTTCTTGTCGTTGATCAGCTCGGCGATGCGCTCGACCAGCTTGGCCTTCGCCACTTGGTAGGGGATTTCCGTGACGACGATCTGGTAGGTGCCGCGGCCCGTGTCTTCTTTATTCCAGCGCGCGCGCAGGCGGAAGCCGCCGCGGCCCGTCCTGTAGGCCTCGATGATCGCCGCGCGCGGTTCGACGATGATGCCACCGGTCGGAAAATCCGGCCCGGGCACGAAGCCGACGAGCTTGTCGACGTGCGCATGCGGATGCTTGATGAGGTGCAGAAGCGCCCCGCACAGCTCCTCGACGTTGTGCGGAGGAATGCTGGTCGCCATGCCTACGGCAATGCCCGATGTGCCGTTGGCGAGCAGGTTGGGGAAATTGGCGGGTAAGACGACGGGCTCGCGGTCCTCGCCATTGTAGGTTGCACGGAAGTCGACGGTGTCCTCGTCGATCCCCTGCAGCAAGGCCGTCGCCGTCGCCGTCAGCCGCGCTTCCGTGTAGCGGTAGGCGGCGGCATTATCGCCGTCGATGTTGCCGAAGTTGCCCTGGCCGTCGACCAGCGGATAGCGTTGGGCGAAATCCTGGGCAAGTCGCACCATCGCGTCGTACACGGCCTGGTCCCCGTGCGGGTGAAACTTGCCGATCACGTCGCCGACGACGCGGGCGCACTTCTTGTAGGCGCCGTTCGGATCGAGCTGCAGTTCGCGCATTGCGAACAGCAGGCGGCGGTGCACGGGTTTCAGACCGTCGCGCACGTCGGGAAGCGCGCGCCCCATGATGGTTGACAGCGCGTAGGCGAGATAGCGCTCCTCGAGGGCGTCCTTGAGATCGACCGGCTCGATCGGCGCGGGCGGCAGAATCGTCGACTTGCTCATCCCCCCTGGTTATCGCGCGCGGCGCACGGCCTCAAGGGCCCCGGCAGCGTTGGCCTGCTCGAGAACGTCACGGGGCCCGGCCCCCTGCAGGGCGCTTGCCCGTGTGCGGGCGTCACTGCGCGGCCCTTGCCCGCGGCGCCAAACCCGTGCCGATGGCGTAGGCGACGGCGGGTTGCCAAACGAGGAACAGCAACCTGCCGTCAAGGATCGTGCGCTCCGCAGCGTAGTAGATCAGCCCGAGCGCGGCGCCGATCGCCGTCGTGCGCGCCAACAACCATGGCCGCCGCAACTCGGGCAGCACGATAGACGCCCCGAGTTGGGTAGCCGCCGCGCCGACCGCTCCCGCCGTCAGGCAACCGGCGATCAGGCGCCCATCGCCTGCGGCAGAGATGATGCTGGTGGCCGCGTGGATCGCCCCGCTCCATGCGTAGAGGGTTGCCAGCGCGGCGACGGGGAGCACGACCGCCCGTTGCGCCACCAGCCACAGGCCCAGGGCGACGGCCACTGCGAAGAAGCAGCCAATCGGCACCATCTCCGCTGTCAAAAAGAAGGGCGCCCCCGGCCATTGCAGCCACCGCGGCGCGAAGTCGAAGCCGATTCCGGCCGAAAGCGCACCCGAGGCCAGGCCAAGTGCGCCCAGCGCCCAAGGCGGACGGGCAGCGGCACGTGCGAAGACTGGAGCAACGTCCATGGTGATCCGGCCAAGATACGCCACGCAAACGAACCCGGAATGGCCTCCGGAAAGGCCGGCTCGCAGGTAGCGCCGTGGGCATTGCCGGGCGCCCGGGATGGGGTGGCCTAGCAGCCGATTATGGCGGATTGAGATAGGCGAGCAGCCGGGCGCGCGCTTCCGGCAGCCGCATGGAGCGGGGGCGCAGCACGCGAGCCTCCAAGAAATGCCCGGTGAGTGCGAACGCGGCGGTCAAATCTTCCCCCGTGATCGTCGCCGGGCCCCCGCGCAAGAAGGCTGGCAGGGCCAAGAGACGCTCCTTGTAGGGCTCGGCGGCCTCGGCGGAGACCGAGCGCCCCGAACGCGGTGAAACGTGCGTCAAGTCGCTCGTCTTGCCGGTCGCCGCGCACGAGCCGAGGTCGAGCCCGAATCCCAGCTCCTCGAGCAGCACCAGCTCCCAGCGTGCAACCAGCGCTGGCCACACCTCGCGCTCGTTGAGAAAGCCGAGGACGAACAGGGTCACCTCGAACAGCTGCGGGTGCGGATCGCGTTCGGGCAGCAGGCGCGCCAGCCCCGCCATCGAGGTCAGGGCCGCCAGCGCGGCGGGCTCCTCCATCGCCAGCGCGGCGAACCCCCTGGTGAGCTCGAGATTGAAATGGCCGAGCTGATCGGCCAGTCGCGCCTTCCACTGCGCGTGCACGTGATTGCCGATCTGCAGTACGGGCCGCAGCTTGCGCGAGCGTCCGCCATGAACGAAGCCGAGGTGCCGCCCGTGCTGACGCGTGAACAGCTCGACGAGCGCGCCCGCCTCGCCGTGCGGCCGTGCACCGAGCACCACGCCTTCATCCGACCATTGCATCGGCCAGGGCCATCTTGGGTTGCGCGGCGAACGCGGTTGCCCGCGCCCATCGTCCAGCATGCGGCCGTGTCATTCCTTGACCGCCGCCAGCAATTCGCGATAGCGCTCGAGCTCCTCTTCCCATCGCGCCCGCACCTTGACGAATAGGAACAGATGCACGGGCTTACCGAACCTGCGACGCATTTCCTTGCGGGCTGCGAGAGACAGCTCGCGGATCTGATGCCCGCCCTTGCCGAGCACGATGCTCTTCTGCCCGTCGCGCTCGACGAAGATCGTCTGCTCGATGCGAAGACCGTTCTCCTGCTCCCGCCAGGACGTCGTTTCCACGGCGATTGCATACGGCAACTCCGCGTGCAATCGCTCGAAGATCCTCTCGCGGGTGATCTCGGCGGCAACGACGGGGAGCGGCGCGTCGCTGACCTCGTCTCTGCCATAGTGCCAAGGCCCAATGGCAGCTAGCCCCAACAGGTGCTCCTTGAGCTTGGCGACCCCGTCTCCGTTGAGGGCCGAAATCATGAAGGTTGCCGCGAACGGCAGCCGCGCGTTCAACGCGTGCGCCAACGCGAGCAACTGCTCCTTCTCGACGCGGTCGATCTTGTTGAGCGCGAGCACAAGGTGTGCGCGGACGCCCTTGAGCGTGTCGAGGATGCGCCCGCCATCCTCGTTGAGCCCGCGCGCGGCGTCGAGGATCAGCACGATGCCGTCCGCATCCTTTGCCTCGCCCCACGCGGCCTGCACCATGGCGCGTTCAAGGACCTTGCGCGGCGCGAAAATACCGGGAGTGTCGATCAGCACGAGCTGAGCGTTTCCCGCCACGAGAATGCCGCGGACCGGCATTTGCGTCGTCTGCACCTTGTGGCTGACGATACTGACCTTGCTGCCGACCAGCCGGTTGACGAGGGTCGACTTGCCGGCGTTCGGCGGGCCGATCACGGCGATAAAGCCGCAGCGCGTGGCGGTCGCCGCCTCACTCATCGGGACGACTCCAGACGCCTTCGCGCCACAGCAGCACGGCCGCCGCGGCCTGCTCCGCGGTGCGCTTGTTGGCACCTTCCCCGCGCGCGGATTTCAGGCTCCTGATCCGAACCTCGGCCGTAAATCGCGGTGCATGGTCGGGTCCCTTGCGCTCGACCTCGACGTACTGCGGCAGGTCGAGCCCCTGGCCCTGCGCCCACTCCTGCAGCACGCTCTTGGCATCGGCCGCCTCGATCGGCGTGCGCTCGAGCCGGCTGCCCCAATGAAGCCGCACGACCTCGCGCGCCTTGGCGTAGCCCGCCTCCAAGAAGATGGCGCCGAGCAGGGCCTCGCAGGCATCGGCCAGAATCGTGTCCTTGTCGCGACCACCGCTGCTGGCCTCGGCTTCGCTCAACACCAGCGAAGGCCCCAAGTCGAGCGCGCGCGCAATTTCCGCGCAGGTGCCACCGCGTACCAGTCGGTTGTAGAGGCGGGCAAGCTGACCCTCGTTGGCCGCGGGATAGAGCTCCGTCAAAAGCTCGGCGATAGCCAGGCCAAGCACACGGTCGCCGAGAAACTCCAGCCGCTCGTTGTCGCGCCGCTTGCTGCCCTGCTGGCGCACGCTGGCGTGGGTGAGTGCGCGGCGCAGCAGCTCGCGATTCTTGAACAGATGGCCGACGCGCGACTCGAGATCCCTGAGCTTGCGGGCGGTCGCCACGGCGCTATCGCACGGGGTGAAAGATTCTGCCCCAGCGGATGTCCCATGGCCAGGTCCATGGGCTCGACAGCCGGAAGGCGCGGGGTTCACCGACCGCGGCAGAGAAAAAGATGATCTCTGCGCGTCCTACCAGGTTTTCATAGGGCACATAGCCGACCCCGTAGCGCGGCGACTGTTCGCGGCTGTCGGTCGAGTTGTCGCGATTGTCGCCCATCATGAAGTAGTGGCCCGGGGGCACCTTGTAGGGGCCGACGTTGTCGAATTGGCCGTTCGGGGTCGAATCGAGCACGAGATACTTGACGCCGTTCGGCAGCGTCTCCTCGAAGCACGGGATTGGATTGTCCTCTTCGGGCGACACGAAATCGTCCTTGCGCACCTTCGGGACGGCCACGCCATTGATGTAGAGCACGCCCTCACGCACGGAAATCTCATCGCCCGGCAGGCCGATGACCCGCTTGATGAAGTCGGTCGCATTGTCGCGCGGCAGCTTGAAGACGACGACATCCCCACGCCGGGGCTCGCTACCGAAGATGCGGCCTTTGAACGGCAGGATGCCCCAGGGAAAGGAATAGCGGCTATAGCCGTAGGCGAGCTTGGAAACGAACAGATAATCACCGACCAGCAACGTCGACTGCATCGACCCCGAGGGAATGTTGAATGGCTGGTAGAAGAAAATGCGCACGACCATTGCCAGGATCAGTGCGTGGAAGACGATCTTGATCGTCTCGCGCCAACCGCTCTGCTGCGCATTGTCGGCGTTGCCCGTAAGCCTCATGACTTCACTGTCTCGTCGTGCGCATTTTTCTCGGCGCGCGCCGCTCCCCACAAGCCCAGAAATACGCACCGTACAGGCGGCGCTGGCGATGGCCCCGATCCGGCTGGCGTTGCCTGGCGAGCATCGCCTCGGCGACCGGCGCGGTAGCGACCAGCGTGGATGCGCAAGGCATGCCGCGCCCGGTGCCCGCGCCCGGTGTTCTCACCCGGTGTGCGCACCTGCCTTGTAGGTCCACGCACCCACCGTGCCCGGCGCTACCGGCTGCACCATCACGTGCGCACACGCCACCGGGGTGTGCAGCGAACAGCACGCCCTTCTTCCCGCCGTCCTGCTCGCCGTCCGACTCGGTTTGGGCCATTAGCGCGGCCATCGCTGCCGATTGCGCTCGGCATGGAATGACTTGCAAAAGCGCCCCGCCCGACAACACCTTGGCCTTTGCTTAACAACGCGGGTTCCGTATACCGGGTTGGGCAGCGGATCGCAATTCATGCTCGCCCCCGGCGCCGCCCGCATGTGCCCCAATCGCAGCGGGGACCGCGACCCCGGAGATCACCACAACGGCCTGAGCCAGCGGAAACTCGTCGCTCAGCGTGACGTCGATCCGCGCCGCAAATCCCGCCGGCGTGATGCGCTTGAGCTGTTCGGCCGCGCCCCCGCCGAGCACCATGGTCGGGCGGCCGGAACGCATGTTGATCACGCCCATGTCGCGCCAATATACGCCGCGACGCAGACCGGTTCCGAGCGCCTTGGCGCATGCCTCTTTGGCGGCAAAGCGCTTCGCGTAGGAGGATACCCGGTCGGCCCGCCGCTCCGATTTCAGCCGTTCTGCGTCGGTGAAGATGCGGCTGAGAAAACGCTCGCCGTAGCGGGCAATCGTCTTTTCGATGCGGCGGATGTCGACGATGTCGCTACCGAGGCCAAGGATCATGCTTTGGCCTTCGCCGTTGCATGCTCCCTCACTTCGTCCCGCGCCGCGTCGATCAGGTTGCGCATGCGACCGATGGCGGACGCGAGGCCGATGAACATTGCCTCCCCGATCAGGAAGTGGCCGATGTTGAGCTCGACGATCTGCGGAATGCGGGCGACGGCGCCCACCGTGTTGAAGGTGAGACCATGTCCGGCGTGCACCTCGAGGCCGGCGGCGCGCGCCAGGCCTGCGGCACGCTGCAGCCGTTGCAATTCGTCGGCCACGCCGCGCGCGTCATCCTTGAGCGCGCACTCACAATAGGCACCCGTGTGCAGCTCGACCGCCGTGACCCCGAGGCGCTCGGCTGCCGCGATCGCGGCGGACTCCGGTTCGATGAACAGGGATACGCGAATACCCGCGGCCTGCAGCGGATCGACGCAGCGGCGCAAATGGGTTTCCTGCCCGACGACATCGAGGCCGCCTTCGGTCGTCCTCTCTTCGCGCCGTTCCGGCACCAGACAGCAGGCGTGGGGAAGATGGCGCACGGCGATCGCCAGCATCTCTTCCGTCCCCGCCATTTCCAGGTTGAGCGGCAGCGTCAACTCGCGCTTGAGCCGCATCACGTCGCGATCGGAGATGTGGCGGCGGTCCTCACGCAGATGGGCGGTGATGCCATCGGCTCCCGCTTCCACCGCCAGATGCGCAGCGCGCAGCGGATCGGGGTGGCGCCCACCGCGTGCGTTGCGCACCGTGGCGACGTGGTCGATGTTGATGCCTAGGCGCACGTGCGCCACTTCCCGTGGGGGTATCTGTGCTGCCGTCATCGGCACCGCCGTCCGCAACTGCGCGGCCCTATTAGGCGGCCGTTATACAATGCGCAGACCCCACTTGTCGAAGCGTTGTAGGGGATGCGGTGCGCGGGTCGCGGCCGTGGCCCGCGCCCCGCCGACCCGCGCTGCGCGGGCAAGCGGGCACGGAATGGGAGGCGCGCCGGCCCGAGCGCATCGGCGCCGTGGCGGGCCCGGGCGCCGCGACCTCAGGCGAAAACCCGCTCGACGGCGCCCACCACCGACTTGGCCTTGAGGCCGGCGATGATTTGCGTGAGGTGCTGGAGATCCCACACCTCGAGTTCGATCAGCATTTCCGTGAAGTCCGCGGTCCGGCGCTGCATGCGCACGTTGTCGATGTTGCCGTCCGCCTCGCCAATCAGCTGCGCGATCTGCCCGAGCGTACCCGGCTCGTTCAGCGCGGTGACGGCAATCTTCGCCGGGAACCGTTCGGGCTTGTCGGGATCGATGTCCCAGGTGACGTCGATCCAGCGCTCGTGCTCGAATTCCTTCAGCTTTGGCGAGTGGATCTGAAAGATGCGAATTCCTTCGCCGTCGGAAAGCACCCCGACGATGCGGTCCCCGGGAACGGCTCCGCCCTCCTCGAATTTCACGGGAAGATCGTTGCGCAGCCCACGGATCGGCAGCACCTGCGTCTGCTTCGCTTCTGCCCCGCTGCCCGGCCAACGGAACTTCAGATTCAACACCTTGGCGAGGTTGAACCAGCCCTCCTCGCTCTGCCCCCGCTGGCGCGGCTTGCGCTTGCGCGGAGCGCCCTCGCTCGCCAGATCCGCATCGGGAAGCATGGCACGCAACACATCCTTGACGGGCAGCTCGCCGCGCCCAACGTTGACGTGCACCTCCTCGACCGACTTTTGCGACAGGCGGGCGAGTCCCTTCTTCAGTTTGTCCTCGGAGTAGTCCTGGTTGAGTTTGCGCAAGGCCGAGACGAGCAGGCGCCGGCCGAGCTCGGAATACTGCTTGCGCAGGGCATCACGCGCAGCGCGGCGGATCGCTGACCGCGCCTTACCCGTGACGGCGATGCCCTCCCAGGCCGAGGGCGGCGTCTGGCCTTTGGCGACCAGAATCTCTACCTGGTCGCCATTGCGCAGCTCGGTCGTCAGCGGCACCTGCCGGCCGTTGACCATGGCGCCCACGCACGAGTTGCCGATATCGGTGTGCACCGCATAGGCGAAGTCGATCGGCGTCGCATTGCGCGGCAACGCGATCAGCCGTCCCTTCGGCGTGAAGCAGAATACCTGATCCTGGAACAGCTCGAGCTTGGTATGCTCGAGGAATTCCTCGGGATTGTCGCCCTCGAGCAGCGTGTCGACCAGGCGCCGCAGCCAGATGTAGGGATTCTCCTTGTGCATGGCGCCGCCGTTGGCACTGTACTCGCCGAGCTTGATCCCATCCTTGTAGAGCGCGTGCGCGGCCACCCCGTAGTCCGCGACCTGGTGCATGCGTTCGGTGCGTATCTGCAGCTCCACCCATTGGTGGCGGGGGCCGACCACCGTGGTGTGAATCGACTGGTAATTGTTTTGCTTCGGCGTCGAAATGTAGTCCTTGAACCGGCCCGGCACGGCGCGCCAGGCGGAATGCACGATGCCGAGTGCCCGGTAGCATGCGTCGAGGCCGTCGACGACCACGCGAAAGCCGTAGATGTCGGAAAGCTGTTCGAGCGAGATTTGCCGATTTTGCATCTTGCGCCAGATGGAGAACGGCTTCTTGTTGCGACCGTAGACCGCGGCCTTCAGTCCGGCTTGCGCAAGCTTTGCCCTCAAATCGGCATCGATTTCCTCGACCAGCCCGATGTTCCTGGCGTGGATATCCGCAAGCTTGTCGACCAGCGTCTTGTAGGCGTCGGGGTAGCCCCAGCGGAACGCGAGCTCCTCGAGTTCCTCACGCATTGCCTGCATGCCCATGCGTCCGGCCAGAGGTGCATAGATCTCCAGCGTCTCCTCGGAGACGCGCCGTCGGCTCTCGGGGTGCATGTGCTCGAGCGTGCGCATGTTGTGCAGGCGATCTGCGAGCTTGATCAGCAGCACGCGGATGTCGCTCGAAATGGCAACCAGCAGCTTGCGGAAGTTCTCGGCCTGCTCGGCCTTCTTGGTGACCAGATCGAGCTTCTTGATTTTGGTCAGGCCCTCCACCAGGGCGCCGATTTCCCTGCCAAACTTCTGGTCGATTTCAGCACGCGTGACGTCGGTATCCTCGATCACGTCGTGCAGCAGGGCCGCGGCGATGGTCGCATCGTCGAGCTTGAATTCCGTGAGGATGGCCGCGACCTCGAGGGGGTGCGAGAAATAGGGAGCACCGGATGCGCGCTTCTGGTGCCCGTGCGCCTGCATGGCGTAGACGTAGGCGCGGTTGAGCAGCGCCTCATCGGCGCTCGGGTCGTAACTCTGCACCCGCTCCACAAGCTCGTATTGGCGCATCATCGCACGCCTCGGCGAACGCAGGTTGCGTAGCTCCCGCGCAGCATACGGCTAAGCGTGGCACAAACCCGGCTGCGTGCGCTTGAGGTGAGCGTCAGCGCCCGGAACCGCCAGCCGCGCCAGAGCCGTTGGCGGAGGGTTCCGTCGGCGTGAGGCTTTCCATGCCACGCAGCAGTTGCTCCTCGGAGATCATGTCGACCACGGTGTCGGTCGAGGGATCGTCGCGTCCGAGCGTCGGACGGCGCTCGATCGGCAGGCTCGGTGCCGCACCGGGCTCCGGCTCGTCCACCTCGACGTTCTTTTGGATCGAGTGGATAAGGCCCTCGCGCATGTCGTCCGGGGGGATCGTCCGCTCGGCGATCTCTCGCAAGGCGATGACCGGGTTCTTGTCGTTGTCGGGCTCGACCGTGACGGCCGAACCATTGGTGATCGCCCGTGCCCGGTGCGCCGCGAGCAGGACCAGCTCGAAACGATTGGGAATCTTGTCGACGCAATCCTCGACAGTCACGCGCGCCATGCGAAGAGCCCTCTAGCGACGATTGTTGAGAAACGACGACCTTACATGGTCGGTTCGACGACAGACGCCGCGCCGGAAAGTTTCTTTCCAGCACGCCGCGCTATCCGACACCCTTGTCGCACGCTGGGTCCGCAAAATCAAGGATTTGGCGAACGCCGCCGCGGGTAGAAGGCCCCAGTTTGGCGAGCAGGGTCCGCCCACTGACGCCGAGCGCAGGGTGATGCCAGTGGGGATCGACCTCGAGCAGCGGCACGAGCACGAAGGGGCGCACGTGCATCTCCGGGTGCGGCAAAATCAGCCGGTCGCGCTCGCGGCGCCGGGGCGGCCAGCCGAGCCTGCGGCCGCCGATATCGAGCACGTCGATGTCCAGGCAGCGCGGACCCCAGCGCCGGCCCATGCGCCTGCCCGCACGCCGCTCGATGCCCTTGACCAGGCGTAGCAGGGCTCCCGGTGCCAGGGCGCCGTCGAGGCTGAGCACGGCGTTTAGGTAGGGAGCCTGCCGCCCAGGGCCGAGCGGTACAGTTGCATAGACATGCGATGCCCGCACATTGCGAAACCCCGCCGCGGCGAGCTCCCGACGGGCGCGGCGCAATGTCTCGCTCGGCGGCCCCCAGTCTCCGCGGACATTGGCGCCGAGGCCCAAAAGCACTGTTTTCACGGGTCTTGGCCGTCCAATCTACTGTGGGGATCCTTAAATATATCCGCAGAATTACACAAATGTTCTCTTTTTTCCGGCGATTCTGCCTTGGCATCCTAGCGATGAGGGCCTATTTGTACCGGAGGATAGCAAAGGCTTCCAATTTCCGGAGGCCTCTCACCAAACGTATCTTACCGCAAGGGGCAGTCAGAATGCATTTTTATCCGGATGAGCGCTTGGCGCTCTTCGTGGACGGCGCCAATCTCTATGCAACCGCCAAGGCTCTCGGCTTTGACATCGATTACAAGAGGCTGCTGGCCCTGTTTCGCGGCAAGGGGCACCTCGTTCGGGCACTCTATTACACGGCGCTTGCAGAAGATCAGGAGTATTCCTCGATTCGCCCGTTGGTCGACTGGCTCGACTACAACGGCTACACCATGGTGACCAAGCCGACCAAGGAGTTCACGGACGCGCTCGGGCGGCGCAAAATCAAGGGCAATATGGACATCGAGCTGACGGTCGATGCCATGCGCCTCGTTGAGCATCTCGACCACGTCGTCCTGTTCACAGGGGATGGCGATTTTCGCGCGCTGGTAGCCGCCCTGCAGATGCGCGGCCGGCGTGTCAGCGTGGTTTCGACGTTGCAGACACAACCGCCCATGGTCGCCGACGAACTGCGCCGCCAGGCCGACCAGTTCATCGACCTGGCCGAGCTTGAGGAAATGATCTGCCGCGACCCGGCGAGCCGGCCGGTGCGCGAGCCGACCTCGCGTCCCCTGTCGCGCCGCCCGCCGGCACCGGCAACCCTTTCCTATCCCGACGATGATGACGACGGCCGGCCCTGAGCGGCCGGCAGCCGGGGGAGGGATCGGGGCGTGACGCACGCCGAGGCGGCCGGCGCCGAAGCCCCGCGCGATTGCCCTCGCTGCCCTCGTCTCGCCGCGTTTCGCGGCGCCAACGGCCGGAGCGAGCCTACCTGGTACAACGGTGCGGTGTCCTCCTTCGGTCCCGACAGCGCGCGTCTGCTAATCGTCGGACTGGCGCCGGGGCTAAAGGGCGCCAACCGTACGGGACGACCCTTCACCGGCGATTTCGCGGGCGAGCTGCTGTACAACACGCTGCTCGCGTTCGGCTTTGCCCGTGGGCGCTACGCGGCGCGCCCCGACGATGGCCTGACGCTGCGCGACTGCATGATCACCAATGCCGTGCGCTGCGTGCCGCCGCAGAACAA
>JBPYEF010000271.1:0-2429 GCA_051985875.1 Hyphomicrobiaceae bacterium | reverse complement strand
ACGGCCGTCGACAATACGTTCAACGTGTTGCAAGGGGTCGTGCTTGGGCAGATCAACGACTTCTTCGGCCCGAAGTGCGACGCGGCCTTGAAATAACGGCTCGCGCACCTGCTGCTGGATTGGGAGGGGATCGAAAGCGACATCGTTGCGGCCGGATCGCCGTCAGAGAAGCGGGAGCACGGTGCGCGCGATTTTCTCACGCGCGACAGGGAATGCGATCACGCTTGATGGCGCTTGGCGGCGGTGCGAGCGCGATGACGCGTAGCCTTGGCGCCGCCGGCGATGGCCCAAGACTCAACCGGGCTTATCATGCATGCTGCCGGTTGCACCCCAGTTGCCCCGAACACATCGGCCGTGCGCAGCGCGGGGTAACGCGACCCGTGCGAGAGCGCGCTCTACCGGTAAGTAGCGCGCCATCAGCAACTCGAGCAAGCCACTTTCATTTTCGAAAACAATAGAGCCGATATCTCAGGCAACGCTCCGCGCGGCAAAAATCCTCGGCGCGCGATGGCCGTCATCGCCGCTCCGTCTCGTAGGCCCGAAGCTCCATGTCCTTCGCCCGGTTGAAGAGTGTGGGCGGCGCGAGAGGTTCTTCGGAGCCTTTCGCGGTCGCCGAAGGTCGCGGGTGCGCTCCGTCGGCGTCTTGGCGCGGCAACGCTGCGACGACGTTCACCGTCGTACCGATATCTGCCATTGCGGCAAGGTGCAGGACCGCCGGGTTGAGCATGCGGAAGCAGCCCGATGACTGCGCGTGCCCGATCGACTTCACATCATTGGTGCCGTGGATGCGGTAAAGCGTGTTGCCGAGATACAGCGCCATCGCTCCGAGGGGGTTTTTCAGGCCACCCGTCATCTTCTCCGGCAGCCGCGGGTCGCGCGCGCGCATTTCCACGGGTGGGTACCAGTCGGGCCAGGCCTGCTTGCGACTAATGGTCTCCGTGCCGGTCCAACCGAAGCCCTCGCGCCCAACCGAAATCGCGTACTGGTAGGCGCGATGGTCGGGAAGCACGTAGTAGAGCTTGCGCGCACCGGTGTCGATGACGATCGAGTGGACAGGAAAGTCGGCGGAGAACGCGACGATCGGGGGCGCCTGCGGTGCGATCTCCGGGCGCAGCCCGCCGTCACGGATGTCGCCTTCTGAGTAGCCGAGCTTCGGCGCCTGCTGCGGTTGCGGACTGCTGCCACGGTCCGAGGGAGGAGATTCGCGTTCGCGGCTCCAGCTGCGGTTGAACGCGTCGTTCGCCCATGACGGCCAGCCCTGCGCCATCGCTGCATCCCAGCTGGTGGCAAGCAGCATGCCGAAGACAATCGCAGCGAGAACCCTGTGCATGTGGGGCGTTCCTGTCCGCCGTCCCTAACGCCAGAGCTGAGGCTGGCGTTCCGTCGGGGGGACGGCGTAGCCGCCCTTCTGTGCAGCCAGGCAGACTGCGACAGCGCGCTCGCCGCAATCCTCTTCCGCGCCGTCCAGAGGAGGATGGTCTCGTGCGCGGCCGGTCGGGACGACGCAGGCAGACCGCAGCGACGGATTGCCGTAACGTCAGCGGAGGCGATGGGACGCCATCAAGGTTGGCACGAGCGAGGGATCAGGTTGCCGTCACAAGGGGCAGCCAAGCGCGCCAGTGGTGCCCCGCGGGGTGGCACCACTGCGGTGCAGTAGCTTTAGCGTGCGCGCGCGTGCACGCTTCCGATCTGGGTACGGGACAGACGCCGCTCTTCACACTTGGGACCAGGACCACGCATGTAGTGCAGCTCCGGCCGGTACCCATGCAACCGGGCAACGCCGACAAGCCACCGGTAGAGCTGCGCGCCGATTGCGTGAATTCGCTTCACCGACATGAGCACCCCATCCGGTCGGCGACTGGCTCGATCAAAAGGCAGGCACCGTAGCGCCGGCGCGGCAGACCCGCGTTGCGTCGATCGCGCTCGGCCTCTGCGGCCTGCTGGCTAGCATGCGTCGAAAGCGCCGTCCGCTTGTTCAAGATGTCGCAGACAAACCATGTGTTAATGGGCCGTGTGTTAACGGGCCATGCGCTAACGGGCCATGCGCTAACGGGCCATGTGCTAACGGGCCATGTGCTAACGGGCCATGTGTTAATGGGCACCTTCATCTCGCTTCCCCTTTCAATCGAAAGGCGACCGGCGGATAGGCGGCCTTTGTGGCCGTATGTCGAACGTGAGCGTTGGTGTTGATCCGTCGGGTCGCTGAATTGCTACAAATGCAAAGCCGAGGCTAAGCTCGCGCCGCGAAAATCTCATGTAACGCCTTTTAATTGCGATCCTCTGAACATCCAGGAGAAAACCCGCAGCAATTTCCCGCCGAGGAGGCGCGGCCGCGACCTATTGTCTCCGGACTACCGAGCTGCGTGGCGCTGTGGCCCTGCAGACCCACTGGTCGCTTTTCTATGGGGAACGGAGCAGACGCGGCGCGC
>JBPYEF010000270.1:0-10293 GCA_051985875.1 Hyphomicrobiaceae bacterium | reverse complement strand
AGAAGACAATGCGCGATTACAGTTTGGACATCCGTTCATCGGGGTCGCGCCCAGCGAGCGTGACCAGCGCCAGCGAGCGCCGCGCCGCGCTTGCCGCCGCAGTGCCAGCGGCAATGCAGCGCGCGTGCAGCGCGGCAACACAGGGGGTATACGCCTCACGACACGTTCCCCGCCACCCCGGCTGCCAGCATCCATTGACCGATCGCGGCTCGCCGCGCCCGCAGGCGCGTAGTACGAGTGACGTTCTCTCAATCCTATTGCTGAGGCGCTCAGGATGGAGCTTCTCTCTGCAGGGGTCCAACGCCCTGGACCGGAAAGAGAACCAATGAGACAGGTCCTCGCTTCCTTATTCGTCTGGCGGGATACCTTTCGGCAAGGCTGGACCGACTGGCGCAAAGCCGTGTGCCTGTCACGGAAACTTTGCCGTACATTGGGTGTCCCGGCGCGTATGCGCGTAACCTGGACGCGAGCCATCTAGCGCAACGGCCAAAGACGGTCGCGGGTTCGTTTTCTGTTCTCAACAGGTTCCGGGCTTCACCCGAAGCCGTCTTCACCCCACCCTGGCGCCGCGCGCCGAAGGTGGCGCACGGGCGGCAGTTTGGTAGCTTTGGTAGTAGGTAGTATGCACTCGGCCACGCGAGCAAAAATGGGCGTCGGGGCAGTGTCGGGTGGCGGTTGCAAGGTCGGCAACCCTTAGGCGAGGGAGCTAGCAATGGGCAGACAGGCAAAAGAGAAACGCCGCGGCAGCCTGACGCGCCGGTCGTTCACGGCGGGTGCCGCGGGCGCGGCGCTGGTGGCTAGCGCCCCGAGTGCAGTCGTGCGCTCCGAGGCCGGGCCGTTGCGCGTCGGCGTAATTCTGCCGCGCACCGGCATCCAGGCCGAGAGCGGCCAGTCCTGCGCCCAAGGCGCGGACGTGGCGCTGCCAATTCTCAAGGAGCACGGCTATCCCGACCTGCAGCTGATGGCGGGCGACACCGAATCGAAGGTCGACGTGGCACGTACGGTTGCCGAGCGCCTGATCAACGACGGCGCGCAGATGCTCGTCGGCGCCTTCGATTCCGGCCAGACAGCGGCAATCGCCCAGGTGGCCGAGCAGCGCGGCGTCCCACTGCTGATCAATATCGCCGCCGCGCCGGCGATCACGGAGCAGGGCTACAAGTACGTGTTTCGCAACTTCACCACCGCGGGCATGATCGTCACGGACATGCTGCTGCTGCAAAAGGAGATCTTCGCCTACACCAAGACGACCCCCCAGAAGATGGTGCTGATGCATGTCAACGACACCTACGGCACGGCGGTCCTCGGCGGCATCAAGGCGCTTATGCCCAAGCATGACATGCCATTCCCGCTCGGTGAGATCATCGCCTACGATCCCGCCGCGCGCGATTTGTCGGTCGAGGTGGCCAAGGCGAAGGCGACCGGCGCGGATTTGCTTTGGGCGATCAGCCGGGTAAACGATTCGATCCTGATCACGCGCGAGATGGTCAAGCAGCGCTGGCAACCAATGGGCGTGATCGCAGCGGGCCCGGGCTGGTATGAGGACCAGTACCTGCACGCGCTCGGCCCGATCGCCAACGACATGATTTCGACGGTACCTTGGTACGATCCCAACAAGCCGATGAGCAGGGCCCTGGTGGCGGCGGTGCAGAAGGCCTACCCGGGGAGAAATGTGGCGACCAACCACGCCTACACCTTCGAGGCGCTGCTGGTCGTTGCCGATGCCTACAAGCGCGCCAACAGCACCGATGCGAATGCGCTGACCGACGCCCTGCGCACCACGGACATCGCCGACAACGTGACCATCGGCACGGTCAAGTTCAACGCCAAGGGGCAAAACGAATCCGTGCGGTGCGCCGCTGCGCAGAACCGCGACGGCCGGCTGATCGTGGTGGCGCCGCGCGGCTCGGCCAACGGCGAGCCGATCTGGCCGATACGGGCGTGGGACAAGAGGGCATAGAACGCGTAGGCTTGCTTTCGCCCGGCTGCCCTCCAAGCCGGTCCCATCTTCGGTTAGAACGTGGCGATCGATATTTATGCCAACGTCCTGATTGCGGGCGTGCTCACCGGCCTCGTGTACGGGCTTAGTGCGCTCGGGCTTTCTGTGATCTTCGGGGTAATGCGCATCGTCAATTTCGCGCACGGCGAGATGATGGTGATGGGCATGTTTCTCGCTCTCGAGCTGTTTCGCTGGCTGGGGCTCGACCCGCTGTGGAGCGTGCCAATCGCCGCGGGCGTGTTGTTTTGCTTCGGCTATGCGCTGCAGGCGCTACTGGTGCATAGGGTCGCGCACCTGCCCGAGCATTTGCAGTTCCTGCTGCTGGCCGGGGTGGCGACCGTGATGGTCAGTCTGGGCCAGATGGTATTCGGTCCCGACGCTCAGGGTGTGCAGGTACATTATGCGCTCGATTCCTATGCGCTCGGCCCGATCATCATCGACAAGGTGCGCGTGTTTGCCGGGCTGGCGGCGCTGGCAGTTGCCGGACTGCTGTTCGGCTTCTTTCGCTACACGCTGCTCGGCAAGGCGATCCGCGCCTGCGCCGATAACCGCCAGGGTGCGCTGGTCGTCGGCCTGAACGTCGCGCGCCTGTACGCGCTCACATTCGGCATCGGTGCGGCGTGCATCGGCGCCGCTGGCGCCATCATCCTGCTGCTCGTCGACGTTCACCCCTACCTTGCACCCGGCTATACGCTTCTTGCCTTCGTCGTCGTCATTGTCGGTGGGCTCGGCAGCATGCCGGGCGCGCTCCTCGGCGGGGTATTGATCGGTGCCTCGGAAGCGCTCGCGGGCTTCCTGTTAGCGCCCTCGCTGAAGAGCGCGTTCAGCTTCGCCGTGCTGATCCTGGTGCTGCTGCTGCGCCCGCAGGGATTGCTGGGCAGGGTCGCCCAATGACGCGCTGGTCAATCCCCGTGCCGCGTCGTGCGACCGCGGCTCTCGCCGTCCTAATCGCCGTGCTCATTGCCGCTCCGCTCGCCGCCAACAACTACGTGCTGAACGTGCTGACGCTGGTACTGTACTATGCTTACGTCGGGCAGGCCTGGAACATCATGTTCGGTTTCGCCGGCCTGCTGTCCCTCGGGCATGCGCTGTTCATTGGCATCGGGTCGTACGCCTCCGCGGCACTGTTTGTGCATTTCGGCATTGGGCCGTGGGTTGGCGTGCCCCTCGCCATGGCGCTGTCCGTCGCCGTCGGCTGCTTCATCGGATGGCTCGGCTTTCGCTTTGCCATAGGCGGGGTGTACTTCGCGTTGCTGACCATTGCTTTTGCCGAGTTCACGCGCATCATCTTCGACCACATCGCCTGGCTCGGGGCAACCGAAGGCCTGTTTTTACCGGTCTCGAGTCGCACGCACATCGACCTGGTGCACCTGCGCGGTTCGCCAGAGATGTTCTACTACCTGATCCTGGCGCTCACCTTCCTGGCGTTGGGCCTGTGCCGCTGGCTGATGCACAGCAAGCTCGGCTACTGCTGGCGGGCCATCCGCGACGATCCCGAAGCCGCGGCCGCCACGGGGGTGAACGTGCTCCGCTGCCGCATGGCGGCGGTGGCGGTATCGTGCGCGGCGTCGGCGATCGCCGGGGTATGGTATGCGTTCTACTACAATAATTTGTTTCCCGAGATCGCCTTCGACATCGGCAAGTCGCTCGAAATCACCTTCGCGCCGATCATCGGCGGCGTGGGTAGCCTGTTTGGCCCTGTGCTCGGCGCCTTCTTGCTGTTTCCACTCGGCGAGCTGATCACCGGCGCAACCGAGCGGTTTGGCATCGCGGGCATCAAGCAGTGTTTTTGGGGCGTTGCCGTCGTCGCCATCGTCGTGCTGCGGCCGAGCGGTGTGTGGCCATGGCTGTGGCAGGTCCTTGGTCTTGAGGAACGCGGCGAGGAGGTCGGGTCATGAGCGCCGCCCCCCTGCTGCTGGTGCGCGGCGTGTGCAAACGGTTCCGCGGGCTCGCCGCGGTGACCGACGTTTCCTTCACGGTGCCAGACGGCGCAATCTTTGCCTTGATCGGTCCGAACGGCGCCGGCAAGACGACGATGTTCAACATGATCGCCGGCCTGCTGCGTCCCGATGCCGGCACCATCGCGCTGCAGGGCGTGTCTTTGGTCGGCAAACGCCCCGACGTGATTTGCCGGGCGGGCGTCGGTCGCACCTTCCAGATCGTGCGGCCGTTTCGCGGCATGACGGTTGAAGAAAACGTGACGGTCGGCGCACTGCTGTGGACCCATGACGTTGCGACGGCGCGCGGGCACGCGCGCGAGGTGCTGGAACTGCTGGAACTTGGCGGTAAGCGCGCGGCCGGGGTGGAGAGCCTTACCCTGCCCGATCGCAAGCGGCTCGAAGTCGCCCGCGCATTGGCCACCAAACCAAAGCTGCTGCTGCTGGACGAGGCGATGGCCGGTCTGCGGCCGACGGAAATCGACCGCATGCTCGGGCTGTTGCGGCATCTCAATGCCGCGCGCGGGCTGACCATCCTGCTCATCGAGCACGTCATGCGCGCCGTCATGGCCCTCGCTGAACACATCATCGTGCTGCACCACGGCGAGGTGATTGCCGCCGGTGGCCCCGAGGAGGTTACCAAGGACCGCGCCGTTCTCGACAGCTACCTCGGCGAGGCGCTGCCGTGATGCTGCAAGTGGAAAACCTCGACGTGTTCTACGGCGATGCCCAGGCGCTTGCTGCAGTGTCGCTGACCGCTGAGCGCGGCGAGCTGGTGGCGATCGTCGGCGCCAATGGCGCCGGTAAATCAAGCCTGATCCGCGCCATTGCCGGCATCGAGAAGCCCCGTTCCGGACGGATCCGGTTCCTCGGCCAGGACATCACCGGGCTGCCGAGCCATCGCACCTGCGACCTCGGTATCGGCCAGGTGCCGGAAGGCCGCCAAATCTTCCCATCACTTACCGTCCGGGAGAACCTGGAGGTCGGCGCCCTGTTGGCCCGCGCGCGCCCCGCCATGCACGCCACATTGGATGAGGTCTATCGGCTGCTGCCGAAGCTCAAAAGCCGGTCGGGTCAACTCGCCGGCACGATGTCGGGGGGAGAGCAGCAGATGCTCGCGATCGGCCGTTGCCTGATGGGCCGACCCGAGCTCATCATGTTCGACGAGCCGTCGCTCGGACTCGCGCCGGCCGTGGTCCAGGAGCTGTTTGGCATCATCCGACAGCTGAACGAGCGTGGGCAAACGGTCTTGCTGGTCGAGCAGAACGTCGCCGCATCGCTGAAGCTCGCGCGGCGTGCATATGTGCTCGAGAACGGCAGAATCGCCATGCAGGGCAGCGGGAGCGAACTTTTGCACGATGATCGGGTGCGGCGGCTGTACCTGGGGATCGACGTGCAGCGGACATCCGGCAGGCGCGCCAAGGCGCCGTTTCGCGCCATCGCCTTCGCACCCCCGCGCGTCGAGCTGCGCCCCCACCGCGACGGCTTCGACCTGGTAAATCCCGTCCCGCTAGAGCCCTATGAAGCGAGCCTTGCGCACATGTTGCGCCGCCAGGCGGCGGCGTTCCCCAATAGGGATTTTCTCGCGGAGCGCGAGGCGTCGGGCGCCTGGCGCCGGGTCAGTTACGCGGAAGCAAGCCAAAGGGCCGACGCGCTGGCGCAAGCGCTCATCGAGCGCGGCTGCGGGCCGGACCGGCCGCTGCTGATCCTGGCGGGGAACGGCATCGACCACGCGCTGCTGACGCTGGCGGCGTTCGTGGCTGCTACACCCGTCGTGCCGGTATCGCTCGCATACGCGCTGGTCAGCCAGGATTTCGCGAAACTAAGGCACATCCTCGCGAGCGTGAGACCGGGCGCCGTCTATGCGAGCAGCGGCACGGCGTTCGCCCGGGCGCTGGCGGCAATCGACCTTGCGGACGCGCGCCTGATCATCGGCGGCGAGCCGATCCACGGGCTGGCCGCCGAGACCATGGCAGAGCTCGCCTGCACGCGTGCTGGCGGCGCGGTTGCCGCCGCGTTCGCAGGCATCGGCCCGGAGACCGTCGCCAAGGTCCTGTTCACCTCCGGGTCTACGGGACTTCCCAAGGGCGTGATCAACACGCACCGGATGCTGTGCGCCAACCAGAAGATGATTGAGCAGGTCTGGCCTTTCCTGCGCGACGAGCCGCCGATCCTGGTGGATTGGCTGCCGTGGAATCATACTTTCGGCGCCAACCACAACTTCAATATGGTGCTGGCCCACGCCGGGACGCTGTATGTCGACGCGGGACGGCCGGTTGCCGGCCTGATGGCGCAAACCGTACGCAACCTCGCCGAGGTCTCCCCGACCGTCTACTTCAACGTGCCGGCTGGATACGCAATGCTCCTGCCGCATCTGGAAAGCGATGCCGGGCTGGCAGCAACCTTCTTCGCCAAACTGAAGGTGATCTTCTACGCAGGAGCGAGCCTGAGTCAGGACCTCTGGGAGCGGCTCGAGGCGCTGTCCGTTCGGGTGACCGGCGGCCGCGTGCCGATGGTATCCAGTTGGGGAGCAACGGAGACGGCACCGGCCGTGACAGGCGGTCACCTGTTCGTCGAGCGCGCGGGCATCATCGGCCTGCCCTTGCCGGGGGTCACGCTGCGCTTTCTCGGCAACGGTACGAAACTCGAGATGCGGGTACGCGGGCCCAACGTGTTTCCGGGTTACTGGCGGCGCCCCGATTTGACGCGCGAGGCGTTTGACACCGAGGGCTTCTATTGCAGCGGCGATGCCGGTCGACTGGCGGTTGCCGGTGATCCCTCGCAGGGCGTGGTGTTCGACGGGCGCGTGGCCGAGGACTTCAAGCTGTCGACGGGGACGTGGGTGCACGCCGGCGCACTGCGCCTTGCTGCGCTAGAGGCGACCGCACCCGTGCTGCAGGACGTCGTCGTCGCCGGGCATGACCGGGAATGCGTTGGTCTGCTGGCATGGCCGAATCTCGAAGCGCTGAAGCAGATCTGTCGCGATCCCTCACTGCACGGCGACGCGAGAGAGCTGATCAAGGCGTCGGCTGTGGTCGCCCACATCCGCGACGGCATCGCTGCACACAACGTGCGCAGTCCGGCATCGTCGCACGCCATCAGGCGGGTCCTGCTAATGCTGGACCCCCCCTCGATCGACGCCAACGAAATTACCGATAAGGGCTACGTCAATCAGCGTGCGGTGCTCGAGCGCAGGGCGCAGCTCGTCTCGCGCCTCTATGCCACGCCGACGCCGTGCGACGTCATCGTCATTGCGTGATCTGGCTCGGCGTAATTTGGCTCGGCGTGATCGGGCTCGCCTGAAGGAGGAAACGCGGCGCGGCCGCGGAAACGCGTCGGTCGACTCAGGTCGCGGCGGCCAGGGCGACGGCGAGGCCGACGCCGAGGACCGACAGGCCGGCAACCACGGACACAAGCCAGGCAATCTCGCGCGCTTCCTCGAACCAAACGTGCCGCATAGCCCACTCCACCCGGCAAACACCCTGCAGGCACAAAAACCAGTCACTGCGCCGTTTGGTTCCCGCAGGGCAGGGAAAATCGCGCGCGGCGTCGCGACAGTGCGCGGTCCCAAGGGATCCCGAGCGTGGCCGGAGCCGGTGGGCGGCGACGCTCTAGCCCGCAGCCGCTCCTTGCGCGAAGTTCCGGAAAACTGCTGCACCTCGCCGACGACCATCGAACTCAGCAACCGCGCCAACCGCGTCGCCTCTGCAGGGCAGCACGTACCCCTGCGGATCGCGCTTTCGTAGCCGTCCCTGTAGCACAGTCACAGCTTGCGGTCGGGAGATCGGGGCGGAGAACCTCCAGCGCGTGGCCGGGCGGTCAATGCGTGCGCGCGACCGGCGCTCACACGCGCTTGCAGGCGGCGCAAAGGCGGTGAGGTCGCAAAACGCTCCTTGCACGGACGGGTAATGATGCGCCGCGCAGCAATCTGCGCTTCTGCGGATGCCCCCGGTGATCACGTGTGACCAGCACCTTCGGGTCGCAGTTGAGATACCGATGGCGCGGCAGGGCGCGGCGCGCCACGGCCCTGGGCGACATTCCCCGCGCTCGCTTTTGACGGGTGCACGACACAGCCCTGCGGGTTATGGCCGGTTATGATCGGGCCGGTTATGACTGGGCGATGCGCTGCCGCGTCCTCGGGCGCATCTAGTCCCTGCAGGACGATCAGAACCACCTAAGCGTGTTCGCCATAGAGGCCCTTCTGCATCGCCCCGGCGGCGGCACATCCGCCGCGCGGATGCTTGGCCATGTCCTTTGCTGCCCGCCGTCTCGCCGGAATGGATCCACGGGGCACGCGCGTGCTCTTCCCAGGCAGCGCGAATCGCTTTTTCCTGGCGCGGGCGCCGGACACGGGGGAGGGCACATGCCGTCGAGACTTGGCCTGATCGTACTCGTGCTTGCCGGCGCGGTGCAGGCGGCCTCGCCCGCCTTGGCCGGTTGGCCCGCCAGTCCGGAGGTCGGCAGCTGCGCGGTCTGCTGCTCCGTTTACCCGTCCGGCTGGCGTGGCATGTGCGTGCGCAGATGTGCGAGCGAGCGGCGCTGGCTGCCGGTCTGGCAGCGACGGTACGCACCCTGCGACTGTCGGTTGAACTGGCGCCGAGAATGGGCGTGCTGGGGGCGCTAGCCCGCGCGCCTGTGCGTCGAGACGGGAGCGCTTCGCCCGATGGCTGGGCGCTCGCCGGCCTACCCGCGTCAACGCGGCTGCTCGTCTGAAAGCGCGGCGATCGGTGCCGCGCAAGGCTTGAGAAAATCACCGCCTGGCACGGCGGCTGCCCACATGAACGGCTGCCACATCAAAAAACAGAAACTAACGCGACGCCGGCGTGCGCCTAGTCTCCTGGCCCGCTTATCGCCGAGGCACCCAATGCTAGAGGGCTGCGCCGACGCGACCCCCAGGGACCTGCGGCAAGGCTCGGTTTTGGCGGCGCCAGGTAGCCCGCGGCGGCTCCCTGTTCTGGCTGGCGCAGCAACGCATGTTGCCATGCCGAAGATATGGGGGTTCAATGCTCTGCGATCTGCGACGCGGCGACCCGCGTGCTGCACGCAAGCCGGGCGGCGGTCGGCGCCGGCCAGTTGCCGTCCCCGCTGCAGCCCCGGCGCGGCACCAATGGCGTTGTGACATTGGGTTGACGCAACCGAGCCATCGATCGAGCCATTCATGAAGCCCCCCGCTTTCGACTACGTCGCCGCAGAGAGCGTTGAGGCGGCCGTCGCGGCACTGCGCCGCGCCGGGGGCGAAGGAAAAGTCCTCGCTGGCGGTCAGAGCCTGGTGCCGTTGCTGAACTTTCGCCTGGTGCGCCCAGCAATGCTCATCGACATCAATCGCGTGCCCAACCTCGCCGGCATCGAGGCGGCCGAGGATGCCATCACCGTGGGCGCGCTCACGCGCCATCATGCCCTGGAAACCTCGCCGCTCGTTCGGACACACCTTCCCGTTGTGGCGGCCGCCATGCCGCACGTCGCCCATCTCGCGATCCGCAACCGCGGCACGATCGGTGGCAGCCTAGCGCACGCCGATCCGGCGGCGGAGCTGCCAATGCTCGCGGTGCTGCTCGATGCGCGCATCGGCATAGCTGGAACCAACGGGCGGCGCGTCGTCGAGGCGCGCGACTTCTTTTGCGGCGCACTGACGACCTGCCTCGGCGATGACGAAATCATCACCGACGTCGCCTTTCCGCGCGCATCCGCGGTTACGGGCTGGGCGTTCGAAGAAGTGGCGCGGCACCGCGGCGATTTTGCGCTTGCTGGCGTCGGGGTGACCCTGTCCGTGCGCGACGGCGCCGCGGAGCGGCCGCGCATCGCCATGTTGGGCGCCGGCGAAACGCCGCTGCGCGCCACGGCGGCCGAGGCGTTGCTTTGCGGGCGTGCGCTGGATGCGCCCCTCGTTGGGCAAGCCGCTGCGGCGGTTCAGGCGAACGCGCAGCCGAACTCCGATCTCAAAGCGTCTGCCGCCCTGCGCCGTCACTTGCTCGGCGTGCTTGCCAAGCGGGCCATCGTTGCGGCCTGGCGGCGGGCGCAGGCACCCACCCAAGATCTCCGGTACGATCCCCGGCACGATCCCCGGCACGACCCCCGGCACGCGCGCGCATGACCAGCAGCATCGACGTCACGCTTACCGTCAACGGCGCCTCCGTGACCAGGGCCGTTGCGCCGCGCCTGCTCCTGTCGGATCTGCTGCGCGAGGAGTTGGGATTGACCGGCACCCACGTCGGCTGCGAGCACGGCGTGTGTGGGGCCTGTACGGTTCTCGTCAACGGCGACAGCGTTCGCTCTTGCCTGATGCTCGCCGTGCAGGCACACGGTGCGTCGGTCGACACTGTTGAAGGTCTCGGTGCGATCGACAAGCTCGCCGCCGTACAA
>JBPYEF010000269.1:0-4957 GCA_051985875.1 Hyphomicrobiaceae bacterium | reverse complement strand
ACCTCGACGTGCGGATCGACGGCGGCGAAATCGTCCACGGGAAAAGGCGTGCTCATGAATGCGATGCCCCGCGATCGGCAATATGCGGCCAGCTCCGCGATCATCTCGTAGGGCATGGCAAGGTCGGCGAATATCTCCCTGATGTTCTCCTTGATGCCCGCGGCCGACAGATAGGCACTCGATCCGGCGTTCTCGACGTACACGGTATCGGGTCGGTAGGTCTGGAACTTGACCGCGTCCGCGCGTGCCTCCACCGCTATGTCGATCAGGCTGCGCGCCATGGCACGATCACGCGCCGGGGTACCCATGCGCCAATTGGACCCGGCCTCGGCGACAACCTTGACCCCGCCCGACCGCCAATAGCGCGGGGTTAGATCAAGGATGAAGCGGGAGATGCGGCATCGCTCACCGGTATCGGCAACGACCTTGTCGACGCAGCCGATTTCCCGGAAACCAGCGCTGCGAAAGCTGCGGCGTGAACGTTCGTTCTCGATGCGAACCTCGGCCACGATCGCATCAATTCCGCAACTGCGCCGCACGTGCTCGGCGCCGAGCTGCAGGGCGGCGCGCCCCAACCCGCGGCCGCGCGCCGCCGGTGCCACATTGATCGACACGTCGACAGTGAGGCCACGAGCGCCCTCGGGATGGGCCGTCGGCTGATAGCGCAAAAAGGCGATGCGCGTCTGATCGGCGCACACGAATAGCGGCGGCAGCGCCGGGTGCTTGAAATAGGTGTCGCAAAACTCGGGCCAGAAGCTGTGCCAGAGCTTCGGAGCCCGATGGAAGAACGCCGCCAAGCTCTGGGGATCATTCCGCCATTCCATGACTTGTCGTGCGTGTGCCTCGACCGGGCGGCAGATCTCCAGGGATAAACCGCTATCGTCATGCATACGGATAAACCCGTGCTCGCCGTACCTTGTCAGCTGGCCATTGTGTCCAGTCTACCTTTCGATAAGCCGTTCTGCGAGCCGCATCCTGCGGAATCGCCGGCGCCGTGCCGCGGTTGATATGTGGCACGAACATGCGCAGGATTTCGGCGCCGAGGTTCATCGCCTCGCGATACAGCTGGGTGGCGTCGGCGCTCCTCGGCGAGAGCCTGCCCTTGAGTTGTCCGATGATGTCGCCGGTATCGACACCCGCATCGAGCCAAAACAGCGTGATGCCCGTGACCGCCTCGTCATGAAGAATGGCATTGGCAATGGGAACCGCACCGGCTCCTCGGGGCAGCAGGCTTTCGTGAATGCCAACGATCGGGCACAGTTGCAGCATGGCTCGGTTGTACATCTGCTGCCAGCCAAGGGAGTAGATCACCTCGGGCGCCAGCGCTCGCATTTCCTCGACGTGGTCGCAAATGTGCGTCTCCACCCTGGTGCGCGGTACCCGAGCGGCGAATGGAAACTGGGATTCATCGACCATGTCGACGCCCTCCCACCCCGGACTGCAGGGACCCCGCGTATAGAACATCACGATGTCTTCTCCGAGGTCGTGCAGGACCTGCGCATTGACGTACGTGCTTTCTATTCCGCCAATGACGATAATCCGAGCCATGGGTCAGCGCTCCACGCGCCGCACGACGTGAAACGCCTCGGCATAGGTGAGGCCGACCTCGTTGCCCCGGCGTCGCGCGAGATATTCGAGCGCCTCGATGCTGCGCGGGTGCGGATAGGGGCGCAATTCGCTCTCATAATAGCTCAGGGCAAGTTTCTTTTGATCTATGGTAGACGCGATGTCGACGAAGAGGTTGGGGTGAAAGGCGCGGCTTGGATCCTGCCATCCGCGCTCCGTCGATGACGGCACTTCGAAGCTCCAGATTTCAGCGGGCGCGTGCTGCGGCGGATTCGGGCGTGCAGCCATCATCACGGCCTCGAACGTCACCGTATGGTCCCAGTTGTAGTCGCCGGGATGATGCGTGATCACCAAGTCGGGGCGGAGCCTCTGCACGTGCGGAATCAGGGCGTGGGCAATGTCCATGCGCGAAACGGTATCCATACGGTTGTCTGGAAAGCCGAACACGGTCGTTGCCGCAAACCCAACGACTGCACCGGCGCGGCGCATCTGTTCGGCAAGCTTTCCCCGTTCGGCGGCGACGTCTACCTCGGCCGTCAGCGGGTCGGCGAGCCGTCCGGTGACACCGGCGGTCAGGACCAGCAAATGAGCGGTCCAGCCACGGTTTACGAAAAGCCGCACCGATGCGCCGCATCCCAAAACTTCGTCATCCGGGTGGGCGGCGATGACCAGAAGGCGTTTATCATGGTTAGACGCCATGCGCGATAGCCCCACGCCTCAATCCTCTGCTCGCAACAGCCCACCCCCGTTGTGCGAGGGCGAGTGCGCGATCGCACGCCACGCCTTGGTAATAGAACCCTACGTATCCTTGATCGAGAAACAGCACGCAGCAAGTGGGTCAGCTTGTGCTAGCTCTTTCTGCACCATGCGGATAGGCGGCGGTGTGGCGCACGACTCGACACCCCGTGGCGGGCGGCAATAGAACTGGGCAAGGGTGGACGCCGCCGCGCCGTGGGACACACGGACCGTGGCGAATCGCCTGGACCGCGCGCAATACAGTCGTAGGGCAACAAGGAAGCGGCCGAGCCAACACGCGACCGCCGCAACGATGAGGCGCCTGGTGAAAGCCAAGCACCCGGACAGAGCGGTTGATGCTGCCCCGCCCTCGCGCGCGCCGGCGGCGCGGCGCTTGGGTTTGGGCACGGCCCAGTTCGGCTTTGCCTACGGCATTACCAACCCCACGGGCAAGGTGCCTGCCGACCAGGCGCACCGCATCCTTGATTTTGCGGGAAGCGCAGGGATCGATCTCATCGACACGGCCTACCTCTATGGGGCGAGCGAGAGCGTCGTCGGTACCTGGCTGCGCCGGAACCAGGCCATGAAGGTTATTACGAAGACGCCGAAGTTTGCCGATCTCAGCGATCCCGCGGCCGCCGCACAGCGGCTGCGCATTACGTTCCGCGAGTCGCTTGCTCGCCTTGGCCAGCAGTCCATCTACGGCCTGTTGGTGCATGATGCGGACGATTTACTTGCTCCGGCCGGAGAGGTCATCTGGTCCACAATGGAGTGCATGCAACGATCGGGAATGGTCGCCAAGCTCGGTGTCTCCGTCTACACTGCGCAGCAAATCACCGCTCTCGTGCGCCGTTACCCGCTGCAACTCATGCAACTTCCCCTCAATGCGGTCGACGGCCGGCTGAAGCATCGCGAGATCCTGGATGCGCTGGCGGCGCGCAAGATCGAGATTCATGCCCGCTCTGCCTTTCTCCAGGGCTTGTTGCTAGCCCCGCCGGAGTCCCTTGGCCCGCGCTTTGCGGCCCTTAAGGAGGCACTGACGCGCATGGCCTTTGATTGCGCATCGCATGGCCTCACGCGCATTGACGGCGCCCTGGCGGCGGTGCTTGCCCACGCGCAGATCGAGCGCGTAATTGTCGGTGTGACCTCGCGCAACGAGCTGCGCGAGATTGTGAAGGCCGCGGGCAGAGCCGCGCATGCCGCCCGGTCAATGAACTTGCGAAGCTGGGAGATCGACGATGAGGATATCCTCAATCCGGCCACCTGGGCGATGCAAAGGCCTACCTAGCTTGAGGCTGATCGACCATGGTGAGGGTGTTCATCTGCAGGCGTTCGCCCAACCCTTGGCGGCGCGCTCAGCGTTCGCACCCCCTTGAACGAAGGCTGCCGGGTTGCAGGGGACACCCCTTGCAAGTATGCCGCTAACGCGCGTCTATCGAGAGGCGCCAAGCACAAAGATCGCGAAGAGGCCGTCACCCCGTGATACTGGCGATCCTGCAAGCGCGCATGTCGTCTCGCCGGCTCCCCGGCAAGGTGCTGCTTCCCCTCGCCGGACGGCCGATGTTGGCACGGCAGATCGAGCGCGTGCGACGATCGCAGCTGCTCACGCGGCTGGTGATCGCCACCAGCAAAGAGCCCGCCGACGCGGCGATCGTCTCGCTTGCGTCAACGCTCGGCGTCGACTGCTACGCGGGATCGCTCGCAGACGTGCTCGATCGCTTCTATAGCGCTGCGGCGAACTACCATCCTTCGCACATCGTGCGCCTGACCGGCGACTGCCCGCTTGCCGATTGGCAGCTCATCGACGGCGTCGTACGCCTGGGCCTCGAGGGGGGGTACGACTACGCCTCCAACGTACTGCGGCGTACTTGGCCGGATGGACTCGACGTCGAGATCATGACGTTTGCCGCGCTCGAGCTCGCCTGGCGGGAAGCGACCGAGCCCCGTTGCCGCGAGCACGTGACGCCGTTCTTTTACGAGCAGCCGCGCCGCTTCCGTCTCGGGGGACTAGAGCAGAACGTCGATCTTTCGTCCCTGCGCTGGACCGTCGATGAGCGCGCGGACTACGATTTCGTCTCCCGCCTTTATACGGCGTTGTATCCAACGAAGCCCGACTTCACGACCGCGGATATCCTCGCATACCTGCAGGCGCAGCGGAGCACCGATGCCATGGCCCCAAGCGCGGGAGCAAGCACGAGACAATCCGCGCCAGAAGCCACACAGGAGTAGATTTTGCCGCCATGAGCCCGCGAAATTTTCGGCAGTCCGAAGCCATGTTGGAGCGGGCACTCAAGGTGATCCCGCTCGGCACGCAGACGTTTTCCAAGAGCTATCTGCAGTACCCGCGGAACGTCTCGCCCTATTTCGTCGCGCGCGCCACGGGGAGCAAGGCCTGGGACGTCGATGGCAACGAGTTCGTCGATTTCGTCAACGCGCTCGCTTCGGTCACGCTCGGACACTGCGATCCAGACGTGACCGAGGCCGTGGCGGCGCAGCTCGGGGAAGGCACCATCTTCACGCTGGCGCATCCGCTAGAAACCGAGGTCGCGGAGCTCATCGTCGCCATGGTGCCCTGCGCGGAGATGGTGCGCTTTGGCAAGAACGGCTCGGACGCCACGTCTGGGGCGATTCGTGCGGCGCGGGCGTTCACCGGCCG
>JBPYEF010000268.1:0-10686 GCA_051985875.1 Hyphomicrobiaceae bacterium | reverse complement strand
GCGTGTCCAACGCAGATGATACGCTTGCGCAATGGCATTGGACCACGGGCGCTCCGTTTTTCCTTCTTACGCGTCAGCCCTCAATCGGTTGCGACGATACAGTGCGGACCGGTCGAGGCAAAGCGCCGAGCGTGGCGGACCGCGCAGAGCGGATGCCCGGCATCACCGCCGTTGCTGGCAGCGTGCCGGCAACGCTAGTCTTTGGCGCATGCAAGTTCCCATGCAACTTCCTTGGCGCACGGCCTGGATCACGGGTGCGAGCAGCGGTATTGGCCGGGCGCTCGCGATTGCCCTTGCCGCGCGCGGCGTCAAGGTTGCGGCGTCCGCCCGGTCGGCGGACAGGCTTGCCGAGCTCGCCGCCGCGCAACCGAGCATCGCCCCCTTGCCCGTCGACGTGACGGACTTGGCGGGCATGCGCCAGGCCGTCGAGAGCATCGCGGCGACGCTCGGGGCCCCCGAGCTCGCTGTGTTCAGCGCCGGCATCTGGCAAGCGATGAGCGCGGGCGGGTTTACCGCCGCCAAGGCCGCCCATTCCATGGCGGTCAATTATCAAGGGGCGGTCAATGGCCTCGATGCGGTGCTGGCTCCCATGCTCGCCCGCCGCAGGGGACACGTTGCCCTCATTGCTTCGGTGGCCGGCTACCGTGGGCTGCCGCGCACGGCCGCCTACGGGCCCACCAAGGCGGCGCTGATCAACCTCGCGGAGGGTCTGCGCGAGGATCTTGCGCGCCGGGGCGTCAGCATCAGCCTGATCAATCCCGGCTACGTCGCAACGGCGATGACGCAAGCGAACGCCTTTCCGATGCCGTTCCAGATCAGCGCCGACGATGCCGCGCGGCGCATCATTCGCGGCCTGGAAAAGGGCAAGTTCGAGATCGCCTTCCCCTGGCCGATGGTGACCCTGATGAAACTCGCGCGGCAGCTGCCCTACCCGCTGTTCTTCCCATATGCGCGCACGCTACTGGCGCCGCCGCGCCGGCGCTAGGCGAGGCATCGGCACTGCGGCGCCGGGCACGACGCCCGCCACCGCCGCGGCTATTGCCAGGCAAAGGTCGGCTGCTCCAGCTCGGCGACGCGCGTTGTGCGCCCGGCAAGCAGCTCGCGGAACTGGTAGACGATCGCCGCCGTAGGCGCATGCACCAGATGCCCGTTCATGCGTACACGGACGACGCGACGCGTGCTTTCGGGAATGCTGATGAAGTCGACCGCGTCGGCGCGTGCGATGTCCGCCAAGGTTATGCGGTGCAGGGAGGCGACCTCCTGGGGCCGCGGCAGAAGCGCTGCTTGGCAGCCGGCCCACACCACCACCGGCGTGATCAGGTAGCCCGAGCGCGTCGGATAGTCATCGAGCACCCCGAGGATGTCGCCGGCTGCAAGGCAAATTCCGGTCTCCTCGGCAAGCTCGCGCAGCGCAGCAGCAATCGGCGTCTCGTCCGCGTCGACGCGCCCGCCGGGCAGTGCCCACTGGCCGCCGTGGGCGCGCAGGTCCGCAGCGCGCTGCGTCAGCAGCAACGCGGCTTCGCCCGCATCGCCGTTGAGGAGAGCGATGGCAACAGCCGCGCGCGTCAGGCCACGGCTGCAGCCGGGCAGGCGGGGGAACGACGCGCACCGCTCCGCCACCTCGCGACGCAAGCGCTCATCGAAGGGGAAGTGGATCACCACGTCACCGCGACCGCGGAACGGGCGCCCGCAACCCGCGTGCGGGCGGCGCGACTGGAGGCGCGTGGTTCACTGCTGGCGGCGGCATCATGCCGGCTCGGCGCGACGTTGCTTGACGAGAGCGTCGATTGCCATCAGTTCGCGGGCCAGCCCCTCGAACGAGCGGAGCGGCACCATGTTCGGTCCGTCGGAGGGAGCGCGATCGGGATCCTCGTGGGTTTCGATGAACACGCCGGCAACGCCGACGGCAACGGCTGCGCGCGCCAGCGCGGACACGAAGCGGCGTTCTCCGCCCGATGAGGTGCCCTGCCCGCCCGGCTGCTGCACGGCGTGGGTGGCATCGAAGATCACGGGGCAGCCGATCTCGGCCATAATCGGCAACGCGCGCATATCGACGACCAGCGTGTTGTAGCCGAACGAGACGCCGCGCTCGGTGACGAGCACGTTGCGATTGCCACTGCCGGTGATCTTGGCGACGACGTTGCGCATATCGGCGGGCGCCAGGAACTGTCCCTTCTTGACCTTCACCGTGCGGCCCGACTTGGCGGCGGCGATCAGCAAATCCGTCTGACGACAGAGAAACGCGGGGATTTGCAGCACGTCGACCACCTCGGCGACGCGCGGGCATTGTCCGGGCTCGTGCACGTCCGTGACGAGGCCGAGCCCGAAGCGCTCGCGGATCTCGGCGAACACGGACAGCGCGCGCTCTAGTCCGGCGCCGCGCGCGGCCGTCAGGCTGGTACGGTTCGCCTTGTCGAAAGACGTCTTGAAGAGCAGCCCGATCCCCAGCCGGTCGGCGATCTCCTTCAATGCCGCGGCCATTTCCAGGGCGTGCGCGCGGCTCTCCAACTGGCATGGGCCAGCAATGAAGGCGAGGGGCCGGTCGTTGGCGAATACGGCGGAGCCGACCTTTACGGTCTGATTCGCCACGGTCTCATTCGCCACGGTCTCATTCGAACCAGGGGCTGCGGCCTTCAGCGACATTGATCCGTTCCCGGCGTATTGGCTGCCCACGGTTTTTCTATCCGCCGCGCGGCACGACGCAGCAGGGCGTCGCTCGGCAAGGCGCACCATCGCCCCGGCGGGTGATGCCGTCAATGCCCGCGCCTACGCCTTGCGCACGCCCAATGTGCACGACCCTGCGCACGGGCGGCTTAAGGGCGGCGTGGGCCGGTGCTGATCGGCTTGGCGCCCTTGCTTGCACTCGCCGCATAGCGCGGAAGATGGTCTGCGACCTCGAACCAAGGCAGCTGTTCGGAGACATGCGCGTGCCCGGTCGGCGGCCACTGCTGCGGGTCGCTCAAAGTGCCGTGGAACAGGTGCACCTCGCCCGGCCAACGGGCGCCGACGAAGGCGATCGGCGAACCACAGACCGCACAGAAGTACCGCTTCACGCCGGGGGAGGATTCATAGTAGGTCGGCTCGCCCTTGAGATAGCGGAACTGCTCGAGGCGGACGCCGATGTAGGTGGCGACCGCAGAGGACACCGCCCGGCGGCAACTCTCGCAGTGACAGTGCATCACCCACTTGGGCGCGCCCTCGAAGGCGTACTCGATCGCTCCGCAATGACAGCGTCCCTTGGTTGGGGTGCTATCGCCCCGGGCCGAAGCGCGGGGCTTGTCAGGCTGCGGCATTGTTTGCCTCCTGAGCCCGCTGCGCTGCCGAGCCGACCTCGGCCGCGGGCTCGCTTGCCGGGCTTGCACGTTCGTGCGCCGGCGATGCAGCCACGAACGCCCACACGCTACTCTACTATCGGCTCTACTAATCGGCCCTACTATCGGCCCTGGCGTCGGCCAAGGCCGGTGGAGCCCGGCGCGTTTAGCAGGCATCCGGTGCCGCGTAACGTGGTTTGCCGCCGAAGGCAACCTCTGCATCGCAGGCTGGCCGCGTGTGCGGGACGCCGCGCGCGGCTGCGGAGGGGTGCAAAGGGCTCGCATGAACAGCGCGCGAACCTGACCCGCCTGCGCCCCAGAACCCCCGGTGGAAAGAGGGTTGGTTAATGGGAAAAAGTGGAGCGCTGGCGGCTCCGCACGCGGCCGGCGCGGGCACGGATAAGGGCGAACCCAGGTACCCGTTGACTGCCGACACCTGGAGTTTGGCGCTTGCCAACCCCCGTCCCAACCACCGGTAAACCGCGGCTTGAGCGCGCTTTGGGCCATCGCCACACGGGGCGGTGATCCTCTGTCAATTGCCTAGGCCGAGCCTCGGGTTAGAGGCGCAGTACGGGGGGCTCTGCTCAGACGACCGCCTTACCGGACCAGCGGACGGACGGCACGACCGGCATGCCCAGCCGCCGCACCGGCCGGGGTCGCGGCGGCGACGGCGAGGTCCGGGGACCGTGAAGAGTTGCGCAAAGAATGCAAAAAGCCCTGTATTCTTGGGCAAAAATGTGTGCTAACCCGCCCCTGCTCACATTCCTGAAGAGGGAGACGCCCATGGCTAGTACCCCCGCCGCCGCATCCAAAGTCGAGACCGTCACGCTGAAGCACATTGCCGAGACCCTGTCCGAGCAGCACGAACTGCCCAAGAAGCAGGTCATGTCCATGCTCGAGGACATGGTCGTCAACGTCACCAAGCATCTGAAGCGCGGCGCGCGCATCCGTATCGGCGGCTTGGGAATCCTGCAGGTGCGCAAGCGCCCCGCTCGCATGGGCCGCAATCCCGCGACGGGCGAAGCGATCAAGATCAAGGCGAGCAAGAAGGTCGCCTTCCGGGCCGCCAAGGATCTCAAGGAAGCGGTCTAGGCGCTACGCCTGACAGCGCTCGCACTGGAAGCGGCCGAGAGCCGGCCGTTTCCGCGCCCCACGCGCGAGCGATCTCGCCAACGTATGAAAGAAGCGCGTTGGCGGCACATACAGCGCCGGCGGCGTTCGTGTGCGCGGTCAGCGCACCGGCGAAAGGACGACCACGTCGCAGTGCGTCGGCTCGCCTCAGTTGCCGAACAACCCGGAGAAAAAGTCGCTGCTCGACTGCTTGTAGCCCTTACCGGCGTGTCGGGCTTCCTGCAACGACTCTTCCGCCGGTGTCGACTCGATGGGCAGCGGCCGACCTGCGAGGGCCGCGGCAAGGCGGCGATCGAGTCCGTACACGTCACCGAAGTAAGCGACCTCGCCGTCGTCCCCGGCGACGGCCGTGAAGTAGGTGACGTGCACGGGAATCGTACGCTCCAGCGCAACCTCGTTGTTGTAGCCCTCGGCCAGCAGCTGACGGACGCGCTCGGCCGACCACCCCTTATCTTCGGCGAGCAATAACTCGGCCAGGCGCTCGGGATGTTCGACGCGTATGCAGCCATGGCTGAACGCTCGCGTTGACTTCTCGAACAGCTCGCGCTGCGGCGTGTCGTGCATGTAGATATCGTGGCGATTTGGGAAGCGGAACTTCACGACGCCGAGCACATTGCCTGCCCCCGCCGGTTGAATGAAGCTGTAGCGCCGCACATCGACGTTGTTCCAATCCACCTGGGAGGCGTCGACCGGGCGGCCGTTGTAGGTGACCTTGAGGTTGTGCCGCTCCAGGACGCTTGTGTCGGCGCCGCCGAACAGTCCAAAGAAGTCCCCGCCGCTCGGACGCAGGTAGGGCAGGATTTCCTTGAGCTTGATCGAGTCGGGCACACCCCACTCCGGATGGAAGACGATGTAACGCATGTCGGCCGAGAACACGACCGTTTGGGTATCCGGCTTGCCGGCGACGATCTTGGCGGAATGGATCACCACGCCGTTCTTGAGCACGCGCGACTGGAACTCCGGGACGTTGTTCCAGATGTGGAATTCGCCGAGATCCTCGGGCATCCAGCGCCAGCGCTCCATGTTGAGGATCAGCCGCTGCTCGGCATCGCCGAATGGCTGGACGGATTTTTCTTGGCCGCCATTCAGCGCAGCGCGCATGCGTGCGCCGACGATGCCGTCCGCTGCCAGCTTGTGCGCGCGCTGGAAGGCGATGACAGCGGCGACAAGCGGCGGATCATAGAGCGTTGGCGGTCCGCCGGCCGCTTCCACCAGCAGGCGGCGGCGCAGCAGCGCGACGTGCGGATGGTTCATGCCGGGTTTCAGCACAGGTCCCTCGGGGAGCAGTACCGCTTCGGGCGTCGCCGCCGCCGACTGAGCGCCCGCCGCCGAACGCAGCCGCAACAGCGCGCGGCGCAACATCTGGAATTGCGGGTGTTTGGGGTGCATTCCCTGCAGGTATTCGTCCGGTGCATCGCTGGCGGCGATGCCCTCGAGCACCGCCCGGGGATCGCGCAGGCTGAGCTGCTGGTCGACATTGCGGCTGAACGTGGCGAGATCGACGCGACCGCCGCGGGCAAAGCGCGCGTAGCTGAGCACGGCGAGGCTGATCTTGACCTCGGCATCGGCAAGCGCAGAAGGCGAGGTGCCGCCGTCGGCACGCGGCAGCGCGAAGTCCGAGGCTTTGAGCCCCCAGTCGTCGGCCCTGGCGATCTCCGCCATGGCCGCGCGGGCCTTTGGGGTAAGCCCCTCGGCGGTCACCCACAACGGCGCCGCGCGTTCCCGATAGAAGCCGGCAAGCGCGGTGCCGTCGGCGCTGCCCGCGACCGCAGCGGCGCGCCGGCGCACTGCGGCGATGATCAGCGCGTCTTCTTGCGCCGGCTCGGCCGTCGTGGCCTGGGGTCCCGGCGCATTGGCTTGCGCCACGGCAGGTCCCGCTGCCGAGGCCGCGCCGAGGGACAGCACGGCGCCAAGCAAGATCGGGGCAGCTGCACGGACTGCAGGGGAGGTTCGCGTGCGCATGGGCGTCGTTCTCCGAGAAGCCGCACGCTAGCGCGCCAACGCCGTCTGTCCCAGTGCGCACCAGGACGCCGCAGCGTAATCCGCCGCCGTGGCTGGCATTCGGGCAACAGCGACCGCACCGCGGCGACACCGCGCACCGGCGCTCACACCAGCCGGCTCTGCTCCACCGCGGCGTGGATGAAGGAGGCGAACAGCGGATGCGGCTCGAACGGCCGCGACTTCAGCTCGGGGTGGAACTGCACGCCGACGAACCAGGGGTGCTGCGGCAGCTCGATAATCTCCGGCAGCAGCCCGTCGGGTGACAGCCCGCAGAAGCGCACGCCCGCTTCCTCGAGCAGGGGACGATAGTGCGTGTTCACCTCATAGCGATGGCGGTGACGCTCGGAGACCTGCGTCTGCCCGTAGATCTGGGCGACCCGGCTGCCCTTGGAAAGCACCGCGGTATACGCACCAAGCCGCATGGTGCCACCGAGATCGCCGCCCAAGCGACGCCTCTCGAGCTCGTTACCGCGCATCCACTCGGTCAGCAGCCCGACCACTGGCTCCTCGCAGGGTCCGAACTCGGTCGAGCCGGCCTTTTTGATACCGACGAGATCGCGCGCGGCCTCGATCACCGCCATCTGCATGCCAAAGCAGATGCCGAAGTAGGGCACCTTGCGCGTCCTGGCGAAGCGCGCCGCCAAGATTTTACCCTCCGAGCCGCGTTCGCCAAATCCGCCGGGAACGAGGATGCCGTGCACGTTTTCGAGGTAGGGCGCAGGATCCTCCCGCTCGAACACCTCGCTTTCGATCCACTGCAGCTTGACCTTCACACGGTTGGCGATGCCTCCGTGGAACAGGGCCTCGTTCAGCGATTTGTAGGCATCCTTGAGCCCCGTGTACTTGCCGACGATGGCGATCGTCACTTCGCCCTCGGGATTGGCGATCGCCTCGGCAATGGCGTGCCACTTGTCGAGCTGCGGCTGGGGTGCATCGGCAATGCCGAAGGCCGCGAGCACTTGGGCATCCAGTCCCTCGCGATGATAGGCGAGCGGCACCTCGTAAATGGAGGCGACGTCCAGCGCCTGAATGACCGCTTCCGGGCGCACGTTGCAGAACAGCGCGATCTTCTTGCGCTCGGAGAGCGGCACCGAGCGGTCGCAGCGACAGAGCAGGATGTCTGGCTGAATGCCGATCGAGCGCAGCTCCTTGACCGAGTGCTGCGTCGGCTTGGTTTTCAATTCGCCGGCGCTCGGAATGAACGGCAGCAGGGTCAGATGGATGAATACGCTGTGACCGCGCGGCAGTTCGTTGCCGAGTTGACGAATCGCCTCGAAGAACGGAAGCCCCTCGATATCGCCGACGGTGCCGCCGATCTCGACCAGGACGAAGTCGACGCCGGCATTGCCGGCAAGGACGAACTCCTTGATCGCGTCCGTTACATGCGGAATCACCTGCACCGTGCCGCCGAGATAGTCTCCGCGCCGCTCTTTGAGCAGGATCTCCTGGTAGATGCGCCCGGTCGTCACATTGTCGGACTTCTTGGCCGGCACCCCCGTGAACCGCTCGTAGTGCCCGAGGTCGAGATCGGTCTCCGCGCCGTCGTCCGTCACGAACACCTCACCGTGCTGGTAAGGGCTCATGGTACCCGGATCGACGTTGAGATAGGGATCGAGTTTTCGCAGCCGAACCGAGAAGCCGCGCGCCTGAAGTAGTGCTCCGAGAGCCGCTGACGCCAGCCCTTTGCCGAGCGAAGAGACCACGCCGCCGGTGATGAAGATGTACCGCGCCATGGACCTGCAGAATACATCGAACCCCCGTGAGTCGAAGAGCTTTTTTTCCAGCCCATCCACTGCCTTTCCGGCGCCGCCTGCGGGCGCGGCTCACGGTCGCACGCAGCACCCGCGTTTGTCGGCACGGAGGGTTGAGGGCGCAGAGGAAAGGCCTTCGCTGGCACGCGGCCCCTCTGCAGCGCGAGCATCCTCACATGGCGCGAGCGCGGGCACCGTTGCCGACGCGGGCCGGCAGCAGCCCAACGTGCACGCGGCTGTGCGCGTGCCGTGATCCTGGCAGCACGGCCGCCGTTCCGATCACGGCGCGCCTCGCCTCGGCCGCGGTGCTATTGCGATTGCGGCACGTGCGGGGCCGCCGGCGCGAGCTTGTCGAGGATGCCCCCGTGTCCCGGCGCCTCGTTCGTGCCGGATCCGGGCGCTGCGGGGGTGCCCGGCGTCGCCGGCCCCGAAGACGACGGCGCGGCGGGCGCTTCGAAGATCGAGCGCGGCCGCTCCGAGTGTGCCGCAAGCAGCGTCAGCACCAAGCTGGTGAGGAAGAATGCGGCGGCGAGGCTCGCCGTCACGCGGGTGAGAAAATTGGCCGTGCCGCGCCCGCTCATGAAGCCGCTGCCGCCGCCGACCCCGAGCGCGCCGCCCTCCGAGCGCTGCAGGAGGACGACGCCGACCAGCGCCGAGGCGATCATCAGGTGCACAATCAGCAGAACCGTCGACATGCGAAATCCCTAGGAGAGGCCGTGCAGCGGCGTTCTATACCACATCCGGCGGCGGAGCCAGCCTTGGGGCCGGCCGAAGGTGCTGCGTTAGTGCTGCTCGCCCTGCGGCCGCTGGCTGGCGAAGGGATCGACCGCTGGGTCGGATGGCGGGGCCTTGTAGGCGTCGTTCGCCCTGAGCTTGGCCTTCGGCTTCTGCCGTGCCTTGGCCGCCTGCGCGGCCGCGGTTCGTGCGCCGTTCGCCTCCGGCAGCGGCTTACCCGTCGCCGCCTTCTTTTGTCCGACCGCAGCCTTGGCGGTGGCAGGAGCGGCCTTTGCCCGCGCCGCACTATCGCGCCCGGCATCCTTGATGGGCTCCCCGGCATCGCTTAGCGCAGGTTCGGCCTCGACGTCTTTGGGCAACGCCACCAGCGGCCGTCCATTGCAGCGAAACAGCAGCTGTCCTTCGACGTCGAGCATGCGGTGAACCTGCTCGAGTTGCTCGGGCTTCAGATTGGCTTTTGCCCACTGCGGGCCATTGGCCATGGCCGCGCGCACTCCGCCCTGCTCCAGCTCCGCCTGCTCGGTCTTCAATTTGTCGCATGCGGCCTTGTCGAGCGGCGCTGCGCGCGCGGTCGGCAGCTGAAGCAGCAGAAACACCAGCAACAGAGCTGTCCGGCTCGGCATCATCTACGCCCTGCGCCACGGGGGCCGCTCGCGCGGCACGCTGCTGCGTTGTTTGGCGCTTGCGGGGAACATGGTCAAGTATCGCACGGCAACATTGCCGTGATGATGGCAAGGAAATCGTCGCTTTTCAGACTAGCCCCTCCGACCAGCGCCCCGTCGACGTTGGCGACCGCCATCAGCGCGCGGGCGTTGTCGGGCTTTACCGAGCCGCCGTAGAGAATCCGCACCCTCTCCCCCTCGTGACCGAGACGGTCGACCAGCAGCTGGCGCAGATGCGCGTGTACCTCCGCAATGTCATCGGGGTGGGCGGTGATCCCCGTGCCGATCGCCCATACCGGCTCGTAGGCGACGACGGTATTGCCCGCGGTGCACCCGTCGGGCAGCGACCCGGCAAGTTGCCGAGCAACCACGGCAAGCGTCTCGCCGGCGGCGCGTTCGTCGCGCGTCTCGCCGATGCAGACGATGGCAAGCAGGCCGGCTCGATGCGCGGCGTTGGCCTTCGCCTTGACCGTCGGGTCGCGCTCGCCGTGCTCGGCGCGCCGCTCGGAATGGCCGAGGATGACGGCGCTCGCGCCTGCGTCCTTGAGCATCTCGGCCGAAATGTCGCCAGTGTGCGCGCCGCTGGCCGCCGCGTGGCAGTCCTGCGCACCCACGAGCAGCCGCGAGCCGCCGGCCGCGTCGGCGAGCGCACCGATCAGGGTCGCCGGCGGGCAAATCATCACGTCGACGCCGGGCGCAAAGCTCGCATCCATCAGGCGCTCGCGCACCCGCCTCGCCGCGGCGAGGTCCGCCCGCAGACCGTGCATTTTCCAGTTGCCCGCCGCCAGGCGCCGGACGGGCACGGCCGCTATCGGCATGCTGCTCTCCTCCTTCGTGCGCGGCCGCGCGCCCTGCGCCAGGCTGCGCCAGCGAACGCCGCACGGCTCTGTGGAGCACGGCGTTCACCCTTTGCAGCGTCCCGATGCTTGGCGCGTGGGCATATTCGGCCCACCATGGCCGCCCGCGGCTCAAGTTCTACCCAGCGTTGCTTGCTGTTAACGCCTGACGGCCCACCTGGTCACCAAACGCATGATCGCCGAACCCCTGGCCTTCGAACCCCTGGCCTTCGAACCCCTGGCCTTCGAACCCCTGGCC